>CAZSPL010000001.1:0-16482 GCA_964608735.1 uncultured Planctomycetota bacterium
CCCCGATTATAAGCGGCCCGGACAACTCCGAATTGATGATCTTCGAGCCCTTTCCTATCTTGACATTCCCCTTGATCCTGCTCGGACCGTCGACCTCCCCTTCAACCTCCGACTTCAAATCTTCGAGGACGAGCTGGTTGGCGTGAAGCAGATCCTCGAGTTTGCCCATGTCCTTCCACCACCCATCAACGATGGATGGCGTGACCTCGAATCCTTCCTCCACGAGATACTGGATGGCATCGGTGATTTCGAGCTCGTTACGCCACGACGGCTTTATCGCGTTCACCGCGGTGAAGATATTTCGGTCGAACAGGTAGACCCCCACCAGCGCGAGATTGCTCTTCGGCTCCTTCGGCTTCTCGACGAGCTTCTTGACCGCGCCGTCCTCCCTGAGCTCGGCCACCCCGAACTGCGTCGGGTCTTCAACTTCGGTAAGCAGGATCATCGAGTGGCTCTTCGACGCACAGTAGGCGTCGACGATCCCCTTGATACCGTTCTTGAGAAGGTTATCGCCGAGGTACATGCAGAACCGCGAATCGCCGATGAAATCCTGGCTTATCTTCACGGCGTGGGCGAGCCCAAGCGGCGAGTCCTGCTCGATGTAGGTGATATTCACTCCCCACCTCGAGCCATCGCCGACATTGGCCTTTATCTCTTCCTTGGTATCCCCCACCACTATGCCGATTTCGGTTATCCCGGCTTCCTTCATGAACTCGATGCCGTAAAAAAGAATGGGTTTATTCGCAACCGGGATAAGTTGCTTCGATGACGTATACGTCAAGGGCCGGAGCCGGGTGCCTTTCCCACCTGACAGGATAAGTCCTTTCAAAACTGCATGTTCCTCCGTGCGCTTTGAAACACATGATTATATCAGAAACAAGCGGGATTGGGTAAAGCGAGCCGCTGGCACGCACCGGAAAAAATAGAAAAAAACCGATTCGATGTAAGAATCAGGCCATAACTTTCGCCTATAAGGTGATATGGGACCCGTAAAAGGGGCAAAAAATGGGGGATGCATTTTTCATTACGGGAGAAGCTTTCGCTCTTTCAGCGCCGCGATGATATCCTCGAGCACTCCATCCGCCAATGTATGCGTAGTTTCGATGACCAGCGCGCCCTGGGGAATAACAAGCGGCGAATCGGCCCGCGTGCGGTCCCGCTCATCACGCTTCGTAATCTCCGCTTCGATGGCCGCGAGATCCTCCATGCATTCCCAGTCGCGCGCGCGACGCCGGGCGCGTTCGGCAACCGATGCATCGAGGTAAACCTTGAGCGTGGCATCGGGGAAAACGACGCTCCCCGTATCCCTCCCCTCCGCGACGACATTCCCGCCGCTCGCGATTCGTCTCTGCAGCGCGACGAGAGCCCTGCGAACTTCGCTCAGCGTCGAGATGCGGCTCGCGAGGTCGCTCACATCCGGCGTACGGATTTGCGCGCTGACATCCTCCCCGTCGAGAAGCACAGTCTGCCCCTCCGGGTCGCCGCGAAATTCGATCTCGCATCTCCCGGCTATCGCGGCAATCTCAACGGCGTCCGATTCGGTAAACCCGAGCCGCTTCGCCGCAAGGGCCACCGCCCGGTATGTCGCCCCGGTGTCGAGGAATGTGAATCCGAGCTTCGCCGCGAGGTTCTTGGCGAGGGTGGATTTACCGCTTCCGGCGGGACCGTCGATGGTGATTATCAACCGCCGCCCCCTTCGGCTCCGCGCGCGAGGGCGAGTTCCTTCTTGCGGCGCTCGACATATTCCGCCGGGGGTTTTCCCTTATATTCCGAGGCGTAATACCTCGCGAGTTCCGCGAGCCAGTCTTCCGCGCGCGACGGGTTGAACCCGATGACGCTTCGCGCGCGGTATATGTCCTGGATGAAATCCTTCTTGTATGCGAACGGGCTGTACCCGTTGCCGAGGACTTCCCGAAGCTTCGCATGAGGCAGATAAATTATTTCGGCGGTTTTATCGAGAGCGCGCGAGACTATTTCAATGTAGTCGGGTAATGAGAGTATTGAATTTGACGCGATGTTGAATATCTTCCCGGCGGCGTTCCGGGAGTCGATGCATTCCACCACCGCGTCGACGAGGTCCGCTACCCAAACATGTTGATGGCTTCCCTGCCGCTCCAACGGAAGCAGCACCGGGCCACCGTCGATTATCCTCCGGATGTAGCCGAAATCGCGCCCGGTATAATCGTACTTCCCGCTGACGACCGGCGGACGAAGCATCACCGCCGGGAATCCCTTCACATCGATTGCGTGTTGAAGTTCGATCTCCGCGGCGCGCTTGTGATAGCCATACTCGACCACCGACCCCGTCGCGGGCGGGGAATCTTCGATCCCCGGCGCGACATCATCTTCCCTCAGCGGATTGAACCGGTCCCGGTTGAGAAGATATACCGCCGCCGATGAAATATGGATGAACCGCGATGTCCGCCCGAAGAAAAATTCCGCCGCGTGGGATGCATGGGCGGCATTGAAGCTTATCACGTCGATGACCACATCGAACGCCCTGCGGTAGAGCAATGCGTCGAACGCCTTTGTGTCCTCCCGGTCGCATTTAAGCCATTCAACGAGCCCTTCGAAGGGATGCGGCGTGATACCCCGCGTGAGGATAGTAACCTTGTAGCCGTCGGAAAGCAGCCTTGCGACGATGTGCCGCCCGATGAATTTCCCCCCGCCGATGACAAGTACCGTCTTGTTTACCATTCTCCCGCGCTGAGGGCGAAACGGAAATAGCCCGACCAGAATGAGATGATTACTATCGCCGCCGTGATAGCGACCAGGCCGTAGACCACGAAATAGCTTACAACCACCAGAACGTTATGCTGATGTTCGATCTCGATCTCATAATAGGCGCTCATCTTCTCCAGGATCGCTCCAACCTCCCCGCCCCGTTCCCCCACGGCGATCATCGAGATAACCCTCGCCGGGATCATCCCCGCCCGTTTCATGGCCGTCGCGAGGTCGGCTCCTTCGTTCACCTGCACCTTGACATGCCTGATGCTCCTCGCGAGCCTCGGGTCCTGCAGCGTCTGCTCGGAAAGGTCCAGCGCTTCGAGCAGCGGCACGCCGCTTCCATACAACAGCCCGAGAATCCTGCAGAACCGCGCCATGTTGGTCTTGAGCATCAGCCCGCCGATATAAGGCAGGCGCATGAGTATCGACCGGAGTATGGGATATCCCAGCGGCGTGCAGAAAAAAATTACCGCACCGATGATGATTACCCATGTAGTGATAAGGAATGTCGCGACCCCCTCGGGGAAGAATGATACGAACCGCGTCATGAAAAAACTGGCGATAAGGAAAATAACGAGCAGCGCCACGGGATATGCCAGCTTGCTCGCCATCTGTATGCGTAAAGCCGATTCCTTTTCATACAGGGACGCAAGGTTGTCGGCCACTTTGTCGAGGTTGCCCGATTGAATGCCCGTATTGAACAGCGCGATGAACAGCGGTGGAAAAATGACGGGATATTTCCGAAGCGCTTCTTCGAGCGATGCCCCGCCGCGGATGTCCGACGCGAGCTTCGCGGATACTTCCCGCAGGTTCCTGATATCCTCTTCCTCGCCGAGGAATTCGAATATCTCATCGATACCCACGCCCGCGTTGTACAACTGGGAAAATTTCCGCGTATATGCCGCGAGCGACTTGATGCGTACGCGCGAGACGTTCCATTTTCCCGCGCTGATGCTGCGCCCGTATGGCCCGAGCATCAATGTCGGCTGCAGGCCTTTGCGCTTCACCAACGAAACGGCAATGTCCCGCGTATCGGCTTCGATATAGCCCGCCTGGCGCCGGCCGAAGTTGTCATATGCCACGTATCGGAATTTCGGCATAGCATCTCCCTGATATTGATTATATATTACGCCGGGCCTGAAACAAAGGCGACGAGCGTGATAGAATATCGCAAAATGCATGGAAGAGGACGCCAATGAAGCACAGGATCGTCGGAGACCGCGGACAGGTCATAGCATTCGAGCTCGAACCCCAGGATGAGTTGCTCGTGTTTAACGGGATGATGATATTCGCCCGGGGTAACGCCGACCTCATGGAAGGCGCGCGCAATTTCCCCGAGACCGGGCTCCCCGCCGCCGGGCTGCTCGTAAGTCCCGAAGGACCGGGCATCGCCGGCATTAAGCCCGTGAGGGAAGGGCACCTCAAGCGCTTCGACATCGGCCCCCCCGCGGCATCGATCGTCGATGTCCGCTCCATTTTCGCCCTCACTAAGGGAATACATGTCAGGCCATACCAGCCCGATGCCGATATCGCCCCCAAGTTCGGCGAGCGCAAGTATGTCGTTCTCGCGGGAGCCGGCGCGGCATTCCTGAGGACGAAGGAAAATTTCCTCGAATTCGCTCTCGGCGAGGAGGAAAGCATGAAGGCCTATATCGAGCACGTGGTCTCTTTCTCCGATAACCTCCGGATCAAGCCCGAAGCCGCTTCGAAAGGAAGGGGATGGTTCATCTTCGACGGCCCGGGCAAACTCATCCTTTCGACGGGGTAACCCTTTCAACAGCCCGCCGTGACCATTCAAGAACAGAACTCAATAATTATATCGGGACGCCGATGCGGCTTTGGTATGTCCGCCCGGTTCGCTTATGTTGCGAAAATATGACTTTTTACATACACGACCGGTACCGATAAGCGGGGATATGTTATATATTTGATATAGTCTTCTTCCAAGGGAATAAAACGGCGGTGATGAAATGATTACCGGCAAAAGGACGATTCGGATATCTGCGCTGATATGCGCGGTGTTTCTCGCGATGATAATCTTCATGAGCTTCCCTTCGCGCTCCGATGCGGGCCCCGATACCCTTGTGCGTCGCACGCGAAACGAAGCAAAGCAGAAGAAGGACAAGGAAGAGGAAAAGAAGGAAGAGGAAAAAAAGAACGATAAAGGCGATGACGACAACAAGGGTTCTTCTCAGAACCAGCCTGCGAACAGCGAAGGCTCGCACCATTACCATTCTTACAGGGACACGAGCTACGATACACACTTCTCATACTGGTCACCGTACTACCAGAGGGTTGTCGACATCTACTTCAACGAAGCCTATGCCCAGCTGAATGAGGGCTTCTTCTATGACGCGGAGGAAGGGGTTGAATATCTCGCCGGAGAATGGTTCGACCTCGTCCTGCAATTCGAAACCTATGCCGTCGTGCCCGGTGAGGATATTAAAATAGTCTACAGTGTGAAGGATTACGATGGCGATGAAGTTTATTGGAACAAGGAATTCCGCCCGATCAACGTCGGCTCCAACGAGAAAACAATCTTCCGCGCCTTCCCGAGCAGCCTGCTTGCGGAAAACAGCAGGCTCTATATCGACATCATCCTGACAATCGAAGGCAACAACGCATACGGCGGCTTCTGGCTCGAGACGCTTCCCACCGGGAACGAGGGCCCGCTGCGAGTCGGCGATGTCGTCGTCGCGGCACCCGTATCAGGCGGCGAAAGCAACCCCCTGTACAATCTGAATGAAGGGAACCAGTACAAGCTCTATGCCGAGTATGATATCGACTACTACCTCGGCGACTACGCCGATGTACAGTGGCGGATTTATGATTCGGATGGCGTGACCATCACCGAAGGCAATGACTACATCGAGGCGAGAGCCGGATACGGATATTACGCCACGCTGTTCGCCATCCCCGATGTCCAGTTCTCTGGAACGCGTGACTGTTATCTCGACGTGCGCATCGAATCCCCCCCGTATCTCGGAAGAAGCATCACGGAAATCAAGGTCACCGGCAACGGCACCGCACAAGCACCACCGGATAGCGGCAACACCGGCGGCATGGATTCGCTTGTTCTCGAACCCCTCAATGAACCGCCGCCCCCGCCTCTACCAGGCGCGAATTCCGATGAGAACTACTTCGATTTCGAGGCTACTTCGATCTTCCTCCCCTACGAGTGGGATGCGTCGGAAACCTCGGACGGCGTTGCATTCACCACCGCCAACGACATCGACGGCAGGTTCACAAGATACGACCTCGAAAAAGCATCGGGCGGCGTCCCGGATTTGAATAACATCGCCGACAATTTCGAGAAGGATATCGCCGGGGTCAAGCTCACCAGACAGAATCACCTCGCAAACGGCTCCGATGTTGTTTCAACATCGTTCCTCGAAATGTCCGGCGGAAGCGCGCAATCCATCTCGCTTTACGCCTGCTATATCGCGAACATCCAGGATGACTCGTTCGACCTGTGGGTTATCGAAATGACCGCCGGCGCGTCCGATATCCAGGAAATCTACGACGACCTCGACGAAATTCTGGATGGGCTCTTTATTAAAACTTAGGCTCATAACGTCAATCCAGCATTACAATCCGGCATTAACCCGGCACCAAACCGACATTAAACCGGCACCAAACCGGCAATAAACAAGCTTAAAAATGAGACGCCATCGCTCCCTCTCATCTCCCCCCTGCGAATTAAGCTACTTAGACTGGGCATAGCTTTTTCTTATCTCCCCCCCACGCCTTAGCGTGGGGGGGATTAAAAGGGGGCCTGCCCTCATATAATTAATGTATAGCAAATCCCTAAAATCCTAAATAACAGCCCGCTTCAGCCGAAAAATGCATGGGGGGGATTTTTATATTATATGTTACGCGGAATCTACATAGCCGCCGGAGGGCTTTCCGGACGCGAGCAGGCTATCGACGTCATAGCCAACAACCTCGCGAACATCGACACCATCGGCTACAAAGCCGACAAGCTCTCGTCGACTTCTTTCGGACGCATGTTCCTCAGCCGCATTACCGATTCCTCATCCGATCTACCACGCGACATTTCCCGCCCACCCGTCATAGGCCCGGCCCAGTTGGCGGGAGGCCTTACCGAATCCCGCTACGTCGACTTCTCCCCCGGGAGCGTCACATTCAGCGAGAATCCCCTCGACCTCGCCCTTGAAGGACCGGGCTTTTTCAAAGTCGAGGATGCGAATGGCCAAATCTTCTACACCCGCGACGGAGCGTTCACCATCAGCGCCGACAGGTTCATCATGAACCAGGGCGGTCTTCGCGTGCTCGACGCCGCGGAGCGGCCGATCCAGGTCGCCAGCCCCGGCGAGATTGTCATCGAGGCCAACGGTGATCTCTCGATCGACGGACTTCCGGCGGGACGCATCGCCGTTGTGGAATTCTCGGATCTGAATGCAGTTCAGAAGGAAGGACAGAACCTCTTCTCCGCGGGCGCGGGAACCGTCGAATCGGCCGCTTCGGCGACGCAGGTTATCCAGGGCGCGGTCGAACGAAGCAACGTCAACTCGGTCAGCGCCCTGACCCAGCTATTGGCGCGCTACAGGGAATTCGAAGCGGCGGCGCGAAGTCTCGAAATGATAGACCGTACTCTCGAGCGTACGGTTAACGATGTCGGAAGCGTGACCTTGTAAATACGCCGGCGGCGGTGAAACGTACGCCGGGATTGAATGGATTGAATAAATAGATACGTAGATAAGCAGTTACGCGGGACACGGGCCGGACCCCACTGTGGAAGCCCGGCGGCAGGATCGACTGAATGCCGCACCCGCGGTGGAGGTTAGGATGCTACGGGCTTTATTCACGGCTTCTACGGGCCTCCAGGCCCAGCAATTGAACACCGACGTCATCGCGAACAACATCGCCAACGTCAACACCCCCGGCTTCAAGCGAGATCGACTGAATTTCCAGGACTTGCTCTACCAGACTTTCCGTGAAGCGGGCGTCAGCACTCTCGCCGGTTCCCAGGTACCGACGGCGTTGCGTGTCGGACTCGGCGCGCGCCCCATCGCCACGCAGAAGCTCTTCAGCGAAGGGGTCATCGACGCCACCGGCAACACGCTTGATTTCGCCGTGATGGGTGACGGTTTCTTCACCGTCCTCCTCGAAGACGGCACGCAGGCGTATACACGCGACGGCACGTTCAAACTCAACAGCGACGGCACGGTCGTCACCGCCGACGGCTTGAACCTCGACCCGTCGATCTCGGTGCCGCCCGAAGCGCTGTCCATCGAGGTGGCTCAGGACGGCAACGTCTCGGTGCAGCTTCCCGGGGAGACCGAACTCACCGAAGTCGGGCAGTTTCAGCTCGCGCGGTTCCAGAATCCCTCCGGCCTGAAGGCGATCGGACGAAACCTCTACATCCCGACCGCGGCTTCCGGCGATGCTTTGCTCGGTACACCCAGCGAGGACGGCTTCGGTATCGTGCTGCAGCGATACCTCGAATTATCCAATGTAAGTATCGTCGAGGAACTCGTGCAGCTCATCATCGCGCAGAGGGCGTTCGAGACAAACTCCCGCGCGGTCGATGTCGCAGACCAGTTGCTGAATATTTCCAACAACCTCGGGCGGTAAGGCTGGTGATTAAACTTGCGAAGTAAATTACTCATCATAATGATTCTCCTCACGATAGCGGCCATCCCCGCCCTGCCCGCGCAGGGCGATGATTACCAGGTCGTCTCCGGCGAACTGATACTCGAAGTCGCCCGCTCGTACATCCTCTCGAATTCACCATGGGATGACTACGATGTCGATGTCGGCTTCAAGCGAGAGATGGCCGATGTCCCCGCGTATCTCGCCGGGAAAATCACGCTCAAGGCCGAGCATGACGGCTCACCCGGGCTCGCCGACGTCAACCTCGTGAGGGTCAGGATCGAGATCAACGGCATCCAGTACGCCCGTATAAATGTCGGCCCGTATATTTCAATCAACCTGCCGGTTGTCGTCGCGGATACCGATATCGAAAGAGGCCAACTGCTCGCGGGCGCCGATGTCAGGCTGAGTGAAATCGACCTGACGGAGAAACACATCAACGACCCCATGGTCGATATCAACGACGCTATCGGCTATGAAGCGAAGCAGAGCATCCGTAAAGGAGACCCAGTACTCCAGAGACAACTCGACCTTCCCCTACTCGTCGAGAGAGGCAAGGATGTCACCGCGATCATCAGCTCGGCGGGAATGCAGGTAACCCTTACCGGCCAGGCCCTCGACAACGGCCGCATGGGCGATTCCGTGCGCGTGAAGAACAGGGACACCGGGAAGATCTTCACCGGCGAAGTAATCGGGCAGCGGATGGTTAAAGTAAGGATATAGCGAGGTGGCCTGATGGCAACGCGAAATACAAGAATAATTTTTCTACTCTACATTCTATTTATTCTGACCCTCGGGACGTCAGGCTCCGCCGAGAGCCTCTTCGACCCGGCTGGCGTGAACCTGTTCACCGACCTCAAGGCGCAAACCATCGGCGATATCCTGTTCATCCTCGTGAACGAACGCACCACCACGAGTTCCGAGGCAAGCACGGACGGTTCGAAGGCGATCGGGCTACAGGGCGGCGCGAAGGTAACCGGGTTCTTCGAGGACCTCCTCGGCTTTCCCGCGGTGATAGAGCCCCTTGAATCGATGAATATCAATCCATCCGAGGATTTCAAGGCAAGTGGGAACACCAGCGCGAAGGGTTCATTTACCACAACCATCACCGCCACGGTTGTCGATATCCTCCCCAACGGCAATTTCGTCATCGAAGGAAAACGCGCCATCACCATCAATGACGATACAGAACAGATGGTGCTTCGCGGGACAATACGCCCCGTCGATATCAGCGCCGCCAACACCGTGAGCTCGCAGCAGATGGCGGATATCGAAATTTCATATACCGGGCGCGGGCAGCTTGCCGAAAGGCAGAAAGCCGGCCTGTTCACACAGCTGTTTAACTTCCTGTTCTGATAATCGCGACCGTTTCAAGCCCGTCGTGATTCAAGAGGATTACGAGGTTTACAATGAAATACACGCTGCTATCGATAATATTCATCCTGATGCTTGTCGCCCCGGCGATTGGACAGGATGCCGGTGGCGCGGCCACTCCGTCGCCGGGTGACGATACGCCCCTCAAGCCCGAAACCATCTATATCATTAGCCCCCCCGAGACCGGCGATACCGGCTTCGATTCCGGCTTCGTCCCTGAATGCCGCGTGAAGGATATCGCAAAGGTGCTCGGCGTACGCAGCAACCAGTTGTGGGGTATCGGGCTTATCGCGGGCCTCGCAGGCACGGGCGACGATTCAAACTCCGTGGATTATACATCCCAGGCTATCGCCAACATGCTCGAACGCGCGGGGATCTCGGTCTCCGCATCCGAGATCAAGGTCAAGAATTTCGCCTCCGTAATCGTCACCACCGACCTTCCGCCGTTCGTACGTCCCGGTGATTCAATCGACATCACCGTCTCCTCGATAGGCAACGCTAAAAGCCTCGAGGGCGGAACCCTCATAATGACACCGCTCAAAGCAGCCAACGGCGAGATATATGCCGTAGGACAGGGCGCCGTTTCCATCGGCGGATTCGGCGTCACGGGACGAGGCGGCGGAAGCAGCGGCGTGCGCAAGAGTTTTCTCACGGTGGGACGCATCCCCGACGGGGCCATCGTCGAAAAGGAAGTGCAATTCGATCTCAGCGATGGCGGTTACGTCACCATCGTACTGAACAACCCCGATTTCACCACCGCGATTAAACTCGCCGACAAAATCGCGAACCTGGAAAGCGTCGACTATGCCCGGGCCGTCGACCCCGCGAACGTCGAAGTGCGCGTACCCCTTGAATACAGCCTCGATCTTGTGCGCTTCATCAGCGAGATCGAAAATCTGCGTATCCCCGTCGACACTCCCGCGAAGGTCGTTATCAACGAGCGCACCGGGACTATCGTCATGGGCCAGTATGTGCAGGTGCTTCCGGTCGCCATCGCCCATGGACCTCTCACAATCACCATCAACCAATTCTACGATGTTTCTCAGCCCCCGCCGCTGTCGGGAGGATTCCCTCTCGTCGTACCGGGCGAGCAACTCCAGGTGCAGGAAGGCCAGGCCGTGTTCGTGCGTGTATCCACCGCCGATGTCGTCAAGGCGCTCAACGCGCTCGGCGTCGCGCCGACCGATATCGTCGCCATTTTCCAGGCGATTAAAGCCGCCGGAGCATTGCAGGCGGATATTGAGATAATGTAATGATTACGCTGCCGGGGAGGGTCGAAATTCCCCCCGGTTGTGAATGAAGCATTTAAGCGTTAGGTTCTCTTGGTAAAGGGACAACCTTGGTTTGGTTGTCCTTTTTTTATCCGGGGACAGGCCCCAAAGCATGCATGGCACGATACTCCGAAAATGCACTCCCCTCATTCCCAAAACCACGATCTTGAAATGGCCTGTCCCCTAAAACCCTTCCGCTAACCTGTTTCTTCCCGGGGACAGGCCCCGAAGCGCGCAAGGCACAATGCTCGCAAAATGCATTCCCCTCGTTCCTAAAACCATGATCTTGAAACGGCCTGTCCCCTTACTCAAAACTCTTCCGCTACCCTGTTCAGCCGGTCCTTCAGTAATATCTCATGCCTCGTGGGAGCAGGCGATGCATCCCCCGGCAACAATTCATGCTCGCGACCGAGGCCCGGGTCCATGTTATCCTTCGACAACGACGCGAGGATGTTCCTCCGGTTGCCGTCGATACGTCGCGCAAAACTCTCCCCGCATACCTTCGTGGAAAAAGTGTCGAGCGCACCGAGGCGCATGCTTTCCAGCGGATGCGATGCCTGGTCTACTTGAACCCGCATCGCCGGGGCGGGAGCGGCGAAACGCGACGGCAGCATCGCGATTATTTCACTCCGTGTCGCCAACGCGTTCGCGAAAATGCTTCCCGACGCGTTGTCGGTACCCGTCGATCGACCGGGGCGTCCTATGGGAAGAAGCTGCGTGACAATTACTATCGCGGCGATGATTGCGACGACGGCCAACCCGTACGCCGGATGAAAGACCGGCACCCAGCGCGGTACCCGGTTTTCTTCGAGTCGTCCGCGAAGCCGGCGAAGTGCGGCATCGGCAACAGATTCCGGCATCGCCGGCTCGTCGACGGCAAGCGCCCCGGCGAGCATCTCGTCGAGATTGGACGTGCCCGAAAGCCGCCGCTTGAGACGCTGCAAGCCTTTCTTCGCTATGTCCCTTCCTTCCCCTTCCGGGAAAAGCGCGCGGGACAACAAGTTGTCAAGTCTGTCTTTCTTCATTTGTAATCACTTCGCCGTCAATCAAAGACCGCCGGTAATCTCGTCCAGCGTATACCCTATGTCGGTCAACTGCTTGGCGCTCAAGCCTTGTGTCCGCAATTCATCCAGAAAAATCTTCTTTATATTTTCCTTCGCGCGCAGGTAAATATTCTTCGCGGCATTACCACCGTTACGCGTGCTCTTGCCCATGACGACGCATATCTCTTCCATCGAATACCCGTCCGCCCTAAGCAACACGACCTGCCGCTGGTCGTCGGTAAGGTTCCGCTTGCGCGATGCATCCCCCTCTACACAATTCCTGAGTATTTTCAGCACAATGTCACTGGTCAGCAGTTCTTCCGGGCTCTGCCCCGGGTCACTCAGAAGATCGCCCAGCGTGGTTCCGTCGGAATCATCCCCCACCGGCGTATCGATGCTGACCGGATTCCTCACCGCGAACTTCGCCCCGTTCTCCCGCTCGCGCTTCTTCTCGCTGAAATAATTCACCGCGAGGTTCTTCGCGAACGCTATCAAATACGTCGTGAACTTCGTCCCTTCCTGGCTGTAATAGCGTCCCGCCCGTATCTTGCGGTATACCAGCACGAACGGCTCGCTCAACAGGTAGACCAGGTCTTCCTCAGGTATCTTCGCGACCCTCGGGTGATGTCGATGAAGGTAACGGTTGACGAACCCGCTGTAGGCCTTGTATAAAAGCTCCCCGGCAAGCCTCGCGCACTCATCCCCGCCCTTGTGGATTGTGAACAGCACGCTGCGAAGCTCGTGTTCCTCGAGCTTACCGCCCTCATCGAGCCGCATCCCGATGAGATAGCTGTCCGACGACGTAAGCAACCTTACACGGTCGTCGGCGGTGCGCCATTGTTCGAAGGTCCTTGCCAGTTCCCGGGCTCCAACCGCGTCGAATGTGATAGTTCTCGCTCCCATTATAAACCATCCGCTCCCATGATGCGCAGTAACGACCCTCGAAATAATTACTCGAAAAACCGTCGAAAAAGTCATGGGATATTAAAAATGATTAATGCCGATATTAATTATTGTCTGTTATACTTGATGAAAACATTTACAGGATGAAACAGCATTTGCCTGAGAACGGACAAGCAAAACCGCAGACGATTTCCGATGTTACCGAGCTTCTGAAACAGGCCCAGGAACTTCGCGCCCGAATTGCCGAAATTAGGGGGCACCTTTGACACAGCCGGCATAGAGGCTGAAATCTCCGATCTCGAAAAACGTACGGCCGAGAATGGCTTCTGGAATGACTCTGAAAAAGCGACCGGCATCCAGAAACGTATCGCGTTGCTCAAACGACGGGGCCAGGTGTGGGACGACCTTCAGCAGCGCGGCGACGACCTCGTGGGATTTGTCGAGCTCGTAAAGGAAGAGGAAGATTACAGTTTCATCGATGAAGCCCGACGGAATTACCAGGCCCTCGCGCACGACTTCGACATAGAGGAAACAAAGAAACTCCTCTCCGGTGAGGAAGACCATCTCCCCGCGATAGTGAGCATACATCCCGGCGCCGGGGGAATCGATTCGTGGGACTGGGCCGCCATGCTCCTGCGAATGTATCTCCGCTGGGCGGAACGCAACGGCTTCAAGGTGAAAATCCTCGACGAAATAAAAGGGGATGAAGCGGGCATAAAGAGTGTGACGTTCCTCGTCGACGGCGAGTACGCCACCGGCCTTCTGAAACCCGAGCGCGGTGTACACCGCATGATACGCCAGAGCCCGTTCGACGCCGCCAACCGCAGGCATACATCGTTCGCCAGCGTCGATGTCATCCCGCAGGCGGATGAATCCATCGATATCGACATCGACGAGGATGACATCAAGATCGATACTTTCCGCGCGTCCGGCGCGGGAGGACAGCATGTCAACAAGACCGACAGCGCCGTGCGAATCACGCACCTGCCGTCGGGATTAGTCGTCCAATGCCAGAATGAACGAAGCCAGACACGCAACAAAGCCGTCGCCATGCAGATACTTCGCTCCCGGCTGTACGAGAAGGAACTCCGCAAACGCGAAGCCGAACTCGCCGTGCATCACGGCCAGAAATCGGACATCGCGTGGGGAAGCCAGATACGAAACTATATCTTCCACCCATATCACCTGGTGAAGGATGTCCGCACAGGCATGGAGACAAGCAATACGCAGCGTTTCATGGATGGAGAGATCGACGAATTCACCTATGCCTACCTCCGTTGGAAACTGGACAAGGCCAAGGCTCATGGATAGCAACGCGAAGCCCGTCTACAAGACGTTTCATCTGTATGGCAACCACAAGCGATGGCAGGTGGCAATCGCCGCCGCGCTGCTGTTTCTAGCCGGGTGGTTCGGCTGGTCCGGCGTAAGCCGCGCGCTCGCTCTCAGGAACATCCCGGCATTCGATACCATCGACCAGGACGGCGTCATCCTCCAGGACACTTCCTACACCTGCGCACCCGCCGCCCTTGCGATGTTCTTCCATGACGCCGGGGTGAACACATCACAGCGCGAGATCGCCATCATCGCCGGCACCGATCTGAGCGGCACATCCGACCGCGGCATCAGGAAAGCCGCCGAATATTTCGGATACACGCTCACAATAAAGAAGATGGACTTCCAGGAAATTTACAACTACGCTCAGCCGCTGATTCTCGAAGAACGCCATGGCGGCATCCTGCACGTATCATACATACGCAAGTCCGATTATCCCTATGCCAAGGCTTTGGAAATCCTCGATCCCATTGACGGCTACCTCAGCCCCGTCTTCGATTCGGTTTTCTATATTTACTACACCAGGCCCGGACTCAAGAAAAAATGCTTCTTGATTGAGAGAGGGAAATAATTCGAATCCTGCTATCCCTCAAGCTTTTCTTGCCATTCGCTTACTTCCGGATGCCAATACAGAGGATACTTGCTCTTCTCAACAATCGCTGATACGACCGGCTTCAAAAATTCGATAAGGAGGCCGACGACACCTTCAAAATCTTCGGCAGGCTGTTTAATCCCCGGTCGTTTCAAGTATGCACTCCATCTACTTCGCATGGTCGTATCCGCCACAAGCGAGCCGTTAAAAACCGGATTATCCAATCCAAGCGTCGTGGTTCGTGTTTGAAATGTGCCCTGTATCGCCTCTTTTAACGGAATCATCCCGAAACCATGCGATTGCGCAAGAAAATACAGATTATAGAAATCTTGCATTCTGCTGTTTACGATACCGCGGTCACACATCGTTTCGAACTTCTCGGCAATTACACTTTCCAGCGTGTAGGCCTTTATAACTGGTGGTGGAAAATCGAGAAGCGATGGATACACAAGTTCGACCGCGGCGGGCGACATATTATCCCCAAACCCGATGTCCACCTGCATTGGAAACCATGCACTGCTGATATATCCCTTGAACTTTATCCGAATTCCTGGATATCCCCCCTGCCCGGCAATTGCCATGCTCTTGATTCCTTCGGCTTCGAATCGAATACCATCCTCGGATTCGATTTTACATATTTCAGAAACCACACCTTCCAATACTTCGATATCCGCCGGTATTCCTCTTCCAAGAAAATCAATATCTTTTGTTGGTCTTTCAGGGGAATCCAGGCTGCTGAATAGAAGCAAACCGCCCTTCAGGATAAGATTGCTTTTATATTCCGAGACGCCCACCCGGTAAAGAAATCTCTCCCGACAAAATAGAGTCACCAGGAAATTGTGATCTCGATTCTGCTTGATTGCCAATGCTTTCAACCTGGCAAGCACTGATGCGGGGATATTCCTTTCATCTTTCATCGTTACAGCATCGCATCGAGATAGGGTCTGATGATTTCCTTCACCCGGCATACCTCGGCGTATTTTATAAGTCCCGGGATATTGCGGTCCTTTAGCTTAAGATATTCCTCAAGGCCTTCCCGGGCCATTTCAAGCCCGATTTTGTTTCGAAGGCGGAAGCAGTCACATATCGTTTTCTCACGGTTGTAGATCTTGATAGCTCCATTTCCAATCCGCTCATCAATTATCCCTTCCGTAAAGAACCTCGGAGAAAAAAACCAGAATTTGACGGGTGGATGTTCAACCTTCGGCGTATGATGTGGAATTCTGGAAACCGCAACATCGATCACAGGGGGGTTATATGTTGTAAGATCGTAATATGCAAGCGTGGACCGAAGGCAGATAACTCCCTTTGGAATAAAAATAGGAATTTCTATCAGGCTGGATTGATACGAATACTGCTGACCGGAGAGCTTATAGATTCCCCATCCCACGCGCTCGATAATCCCCTGCTTCTCCAAATGATAAACCCATTGAGGATTAAAGCCCGCTGCCGCCAATTCGCTTCGACGGAAATACCCGCCTTTCTCTTTCAGGAATTGAACAATTTCATCCTTTACGCCCACAAATATAGCTTATAATATTTACGTACATCTGTCAATAAGTGTACGGAAATATTAGCAATCTCCCGGAATTGCCGGTCCGACCTATTCAGGTAAAAATCCAAT
>CAZSPL010000001.1:16492-35212 GCA_964608735.1 uncultured Planctomycetota bacterium
AATCTTGTAACAAGCTTGGATTGATTTCTATCTCGACAAATATTGAAGCGCATTGAACGTTCCGATAAAATGAGCGAAGGAGTAAACATGCCCGCGATCGATGCAATCCTGTTTGATATGGACGGCGTGATAATCGAATCGACACTCGATGTCGCCGAGATCAAGCGCGCGTTGTTCGGTACGCCGGATATCTTCATCATCGAGGGGATCAACAATCTCCCTCCCGACCAACGACCCGGCGCATGGAAAATCGTCGAGCAGATGGAGATCGACGCCGCGAGGACGGCAATAATCCGTCCCGAAGCCGCGAAGCTCTTAAAGTGGATGGACAAAAAAGGGATCAAGAGGGGAATCGTCACGAGAAACTGCAGGGCGTCGGTGGAAGTTATCCGGGAAAGAATCAAGCTTGACCTCGGGGTCGTCATAGCCCGCGAGGATGCCGAACCGAAACCCGCCCCCGATGGCGTTTTGCTCGCAATAAAGCGCCTTCGGGTCTCCCCCGCCGGGACATTCATGGTCGGCGATTTCAAATTCGATATCGACGCGGGACGCGCCGCCGGATGCGTGACCGTATTCCTGCGTACGCCCAAGTTCGAATACCTTGAAGTAGATTGCGACTTCGAAGTTGACTCTTTACTCGAAATACCGGATATAATATCAGCGCTCGAAAATGGATAACCAAAAGGACATGCCCTCACTCGCGATGCTCGCCGCCCGTTTTACGGTGTATATCATCGCGATGCTCGCCATCCTTAAGCTTGTCATCGGTATCAGCATCAGCTCCATCGCCGTCATTAGCGAGGGCATACATACCAGCGTAGACCTCGCCGCCAGCCTCATTGCCTTCTTCACCCTCCGTACCGCCCTCAAGCCCCCCGATAAGGACCATCCCTACGGCCATGGTAAATTCGAAAACCTCATGGGGCTGATACAGGCGGGCTTTATCATGGTACCTTCCGCCTACATCATCTACCGCGCGATACACCACCTTGTCTACCATCGCGATCAGATCTTCGGGGAAAACCTCCAGGGTCTCGATCTCGGTATCGGCGTGATGATGCTCACCGTGCTGGTCAATATCGTACTCGGATTATGGCTGCGCAGGGTCTGGAGGAAAACCGGCTCCGAGGCGATACGCGCGAATGCCTACCACCAGTTCGCGGATTTATATACTTCGGTGGGCGTCGTCGGGGCGCTGATTCTCGTACGGATTACCGGCAATGTCATCTACGACCCGATAGTCGCCATTGCCGTCGCCGTCTATGCCGTCCACCTCGGATGGGGACTCATGGCTTCCAGCGCCGCGCCGCTACTTGACAAGGAAGCCGCGCCGGAAATCGTGGCGCGAATCAGGCGGATCATCGCGACTTCCCATCCCGATGTCCTCGAATATCACAAGCTGCGAACGAGGCAGGCCGGGCAGATGGTCTTCGGCGATATCCACGTCACTTTCTGCCGTGATATTACGCTTGAAAAGGCCCATGAGCTAATGGATCGCATCGAGAAAGATGTCGAGCGAGAGATAGGAAAAAACATAGATATAACGGTTCATGCAGAGCCTTGCGAAGAGGATTGCAACGCCTGCCCCCATCCCGGCGCGAAGGCTCGCAATTAATTCATCCGCAAAGCTTTTTTGCTCAAAACACTTCCATTGAAAATATGATAAAATACCGCCGGCTGTGCGCTAAGGGTTAACAAGAATTGGAGTACCACATTGCGCGAGGAAGACAAGCTTTACCGGAAGGATACTGAGATGGTTCACGGGGGGCAGCTTCATGATTCAGCTTGCGGGGCTCTGGCTGTACCAATCTATCAAACATCGACATTCGTATTCATGGATGCCGATCACGGGGCGAAGATTTTCACCGGGGAAACCGACGGATACGTCTATACCCGCTGGGCAAACCCGACGACCGATGTCTTCGAGACAAAGATAGCCCGGCTGGAGCATTGCGAAGACGCCGCGGCGTTCGCGTCCGGGTTGGCATCGGAATTCGCGATGATATTAACCATGGCGCAGGAGGGGGATAACATCATCGCCGATGATGTCCTCTATGGCGGCACCCACGGTATGCTCAAAGCCGACGTACCGAGGACGGGAATCGAAGTGCGCAGATGTAATACCGCCGAAGTAAGCTCCATCGAGCTGCTCATGGACGACAAGACGCGCCTCGTTTTCGTTGAGACTCCCGCTAATCCGACAATGAAGGTTGTCGACATCGAAACGGTCGCGGGTATCTGCAGGAAAAGGGGGATTCCGTTGTGCGTCGATTCGACTTTCGCCACACCCTATCTCCAGAATCCCGCCGACCTCGGCGCCGACCTCGTCCTCCATTCCGCGACAAAATACATCAGCGGACATGGTGATGTTGTCGCCGGTGTCGTAGCAGGGCCTGCTCAAATCATCGACCAGATTAAGCTGAAACGCCGCGCCACTGGGGCCTGCCTTGGCCCGTTCGAAAGCTGGCTCCTACTTCGCGGACTCAAAACCCTTGGCGTGAGGGTCAAGAAAAGCTGCGAAAATGCCATGGAAATCGCCAAATTCCTCAGCCGGCATCCGAAGGTCGAGAATGTCCACTACCCGGGTCTGCCTGATCATCCGGGGCACGAACTCGCGAAAAGGCAGATGTCCGATTTCGGCGCGATGCTCTCATTCGAAATCAAGGGCGGAGTCGCGGCGGGCAAGGTCGTAATGGATAACGTAAAGATTTGCACGCTCGCCGTAAGCCTCGGTGATTGCGACACGCTCATCCAACATCCGGCGAGTATGACCCATTCGTCATATACGCCCGCGGAACTCGCCGAAGCGCACATCACGCCGGGAATGATACGCCTGTCGCTCGGTATAGAGGACGCCGCTGACATCATCGCCGACCTCGAACAGTGTTTCGATAAGGTATAAGAATTCCAGAACTTGAGGAGGACAGCATGGGAAATAAATTCTGTGAATCATGCGGGATGCCGCTCACACCTCCCGCTGAGCATGAACATGGCCAGGGATGGCCGGATAATCCTTATTGCGTCTACTGCAGTGATGATGAGGGAAACCTGAAGACATACGATGAAGTGCTCAATGGCTTCGCCAACTATGTGATGAATGAGAAAGGCATCAATCTGGAGGAAGCGAAGAAAATCGCCGCCGCCGCGATGGCGAAACTCCCCGCGTGGAAAGATTACCCGAAGGCATAACGATATGCCGTATGAGCAACATACCGGATAAGCAAATGAAGCGGCTGAGCGCCGCTTTTTTATTCACCGATAAATTGCAGCACGAGTTTGCGTCGATGCGGCTTGTTGTCGAAGTCGATGAATATTATCTGTTGCCACGTTCCGAGCGTCAGTTGCTTCTCCACGAACGGTATCGTGAGACTCGGACCGAGGAGCGTCGCCCGCAGATGCGAATGCCCGTTGCCGTCATGCCATGTCCTGTCATGATGATACTGCCCTTCCGGACGATTCCGCCCATCCGCGATGAGTTTCTCGAATAACTCCGGGATATCCTCAACCAGACCCGGCTCGTATTCGACAGTCGTCACTCCGCCGGTCGCCCCCGGACAGAACACCGTCACCGTGCCGTCACGCATCCCGCTTCCACCGAGCTTCTCCGCAACCCCCGGCGTGATGTCCACAATCTCGCAATCCCCCCGTGTCCTTAATTCAATATAATCTGTTTTTACCGGCATACTATCACTCTGTTGCATAAAATACTAATTAGGGACAGGCCCCGTAGAGGGACAGGCCCCGTAGAGGGACAGGCCCCGATTTGTTTTATTTGAAAGAAATCGGAAGCCTCTCCGCAATGGTAATCTCATCAAGACTTACATCGCATCTATAAGCCCGCACCTTCACGCCATCGCGCGAAACATTCCTCAAAGTCTCCGAAAATTCCGGATCGGTTGCCCAGTTCGGACGAAACACCCTCGCATCCGAACGCTGCGCCACGAATATCGAATATGCCCGATATCCCTCGCGAGCCGCTTCACGAAGCTCGAGCAGATGCTTGACTCCCCGACTCGTCGGCGCATCGGGAAAAAAACCGACGCCATCCTCACACAGTGTAACCGACTTGATTTCGACGAGCACGGGCTTGCGTCGTGGTCTCGTCAGGTGCAAATCGAATCGCGAATTCCCCCACGCAAACTCCGGGCGTATATCATATCCCGCGAATTCCTCAATCCGGTTCCCGCGAATCGCCTCGGCTATCAACTTGTTGGCCCCGATCGCGTTTATATGAACAAGACCTCCCTTATATTCGATAAGAAGCAGATCATATGGCGTAACCCGGGTCTTGCTCTCCACGCGCCTGACATAGCACCGATGTCCCGGCACGAGAAGTTCTGCGAGCCGCCCGGACGTGGGTATATGCGCTCGCACCATCTTACCGTTCAACTTAACTCGCGAAGTAAACCTGTTCAGCTTGCCCGCAAATTCGCCCGGCAATAATTCGGAGTCAAACTTCATGCAACCGATTATAGCAAAACAAAAACCCGGCATTACGCCGGGCAGCTTAATCAATCCAAAGCGGACTCGCTTTACACCTTCTGGCACGCAGCGACTTCGGTGGTAACGACATCCGCAAGCCGCTGCACACCGATGGGGATCAGATCCTCCGGCGGGTAGCTGAAATTCAACCTCGCGCAATTCAGGCTTCCGCCGAACGGGTCGAACGCGCGTCCGATAACATATGCGAGCTTTTTCTCCAGCGCATGTTGAAACATCTCACCCGATGTCTTGCATCCTTCCGGAAGCGACAGCCACAGGAACAATCCACCCTCGGGCTTCGTCCAGTACATCCCGTCGATCTTCGGCATTATGGCATCCATCGCGTCGAGCATAATCTTCTGTTTCTTGCTGTAAAACGCGATGTTGTTCTTTATCTGCTTCGCGAGCAAGCCTCTGGTGATGAATTCCGCCGCGATGAGCTGATTGAATGCGGGGGTGCACAAATCCGCGCTCTGCTTGGCGATGGTCAGCTTGTCGATCACCGATGCCGGCCCCATCGCCCATCCGAGGCGGAAACCGGATACGAATATCTTCGAGAATGTGTACAGCGTAAGCACCCTGCCTTGCCCTTCATCCATGGTCAGCAGGCTTGGAAGCATCTCCCCTTCGTATCTCAGCTCGCGGTACGGGCTGT
Source organism: uncultured Planctomycetota bacterium (assembly GCA_964608735.1). Taxonomy (GTDB): domain Bacteria; phylum JAJVIF01; class JAJVIF01; order JAPKYR01; family CAZSPL01; genus CAZSPL01. The sequence goes on from CAZSPL010000001.1 coordinate 21,630, forward strand.
CCTCGACAATTAGTATCTGGTATTTATCGGCGATATCGAGAAGATGTTTCCGCTTTTCAAGGTTCACCGTCACGCCGGCGGGATTCTGGAAATCCGGCACGACATAGATGAATTTTATCCTCTCCCGGTCTTTCTTGAGTATATCCTCAATCCTGTCTGTATCGATTCCCGTCTCCGGGTCGAGCGGTACGCCGATGAATTCCGCCTGGTATGTCCTGAATGCCTGGATGGCCCCGAGATATGTGGGCACCGTGCATATGAGCTTGTCGCCGGGATCAAGAAGGATCTTGCCGACAAGGTCCAGCCCCTGCTGCGATGCCGTCGTCACGAGCGTATTCTCCGGCCCGACGCATATCTCGTCCTTCTTCACCCAGTTATCCAGCGCTTCGACAAGCTGCGGCACACCCTCGGTCGGGCTGTATTGAAGCGCCGCCGCGGCATTCGTATCCAATACATATGCCGCGATCTCCTTCGTCGCCTGCACGTTGAATGTCTCCGGGCTTGGAAGTCCACCGGCGAATGAAATGAATCCCTCCTGGCTGACGAGCTTCAGAAGCTCCCGGATCTCAGACCGCGCGAAATGCTTCGCTACGTAAGAAAATTGGTCGTTATAATAGTCGCGCATATAATCCTCCGGCGATGAATTTTTGATAGAAGGAAGGCATGAAATATAAAAACCCGGCTTGCGGCCGGGCTATGCTTCCGTGTCACGTTGTAAAGGCGAAAATTATAAAGAACCTTCCCAATGTTTACCTCTTAAATTATTCTGCCTATATTTTATCCTTTTGCGAAAATTTTCGCAAGCCTACGCCTTCGGCAAAAGCTCCTCCTGTATCTTCGATACTTCCCCCGCCATCTGGATGACTATCACGCTGCACGCTTTCGCCGCGTATGGCGCGAATGCATCGAAATCCACGTCCGCGACATCATCCGCCAGGTCGCTCAGGCAGCGTATAACCGCGTATGGCACGTCGAACGACTCGCATACCGCCGCGACAGCCGCCCCTTCCATCTCTGTGCACGAAGCATCGAAAGTCCTGTAAAGGTAATCGACATAGTCGCTGGACATGATGAATTGATCGCCCGTGACTATCGTCCCGCGCACGACCGTTGGCTGAAGCTCGATCCCCTCGAACATCTCGATAGGGAATGTAGTATTCTTCGCCGCCTGGTATGCAACCTGTGATAGGAGCGGGTTTGGCGTGTATTTATTATCCCACCACTGGAATCCATCCGGCGCCCGCAGCCCCAAATCGTGCTGGAGCAGTTTGTCGGCAACCACGATGTCGCCGACTTTCAAGCCGGGATCCACTCCCCCGGCGACCCCCGAAAATATCACCGCATTGACGCCGTATTCGTGAATGAGAAGCGCTGCCGCCGACGCTGCATAGATCTTGCCGACGCCTGATTTAACAATCACCACCGGCTGACCGTTAAGGACGCCCTCGTAAAACATAAATCCCCCGATGTCGGTCGATTCCCGGTCCTCGAGTTGCTCGAGATAAAGCTCGATCTCCATATCCATCGCGCCTATGATGCCGAGCTTCGTGGGAGCGACATAGTCGCCTTGCGCATATGCCGGCATCGCAATGAACAATGCCAGCAGCAGTCCGATTATCGTGGCTCTCATTTCATGCCTCGCTTTACTCAAATACACACTGAACGCCGGGTGATGATTATATCAAATGCCGGCTGCATGCGGCGCTTGACTACTCAGCGAGGCGTCTCTACTATTTCCCCATCTTAAAAAGCGAGTTGACCATGCCGGACAGGTTCATTCACAATACTTTCCTATCCCTCTTACTCGTCACCTGCCTTGCCGTAATCACCACGGGATGCCGGCCCGACAACGCCGATGCCAACACCGTCGTCGTTTACACATCGGTCGACCAGCATCATGCCGAGCCCGTACTCAACGCGTTCCAGCAGAAGACGGGTATTGAAGTTAAAGCCGTATACGATGTTGAAGCCGCAAAGACCACCGGGCTGGTGAACCGCCTCATCGCCGAAGCGGCTAATCCACGCGCCGATGTCTTCTGGAACAGCGAGTTCGCCCAGACAATCCTCTTGAAAGAAAAGGGAATTCTCGCGCCTTATGACTCCCCATCCGCTGCCGAAATCCCATCGCAGTTCCGCGACCCGGACAACTTCTGGACCGGCACTTCAGGACGCGCCCGCGTTTTCATCATCAACACCGACCTCGTCGAGCCCGCTGAATACCCGCACGCTCTCGCCGACTTCCTCGATCCCGCTCAACCCGCTGATAAGATTGCCGTCGCGCTTCCGCTGTTCGGCACATCCGCCACCCATGCCGCCGCCCTTTATGCCGCGCTCGGGCCTGTTGAAGCGCGGGAATTCTTCAAAAGCATGATGGATAGGGGTGTGAGGATTGAATCGGGAAATTCCATCGTACGAGACCTTGTCGCCTCGGGCGACCTGGTGTGGGGACTTACCGACACCGACGATGCCGCCGGCGCCATCGAGCGAGGCGCACCCGTCGATGTCGTATTTCCCGAGCAGGGAGATGACGGCATCGGGACATTGCTCATCCCGACCACCGTGGGCCTCGTAAAATATGGGCCGCATCCCGACGCGGGAAAACTGCTTGTCGATTTCCTGCTGAGCACGGAAACCGAGCGGATGCTCATCGAATCGGGATGGAGCCACATTCCCCTTCGCGAATGCGGCATCAAGCCCGAATTTATAAATGTGGAAAATGTAAAACTCATGGATGTGAACCTCTCGGAAGTCTACAACTACATCGAACAAGCCAAGAATGAACTCAGGGAAGTCTTTGTCAAATAAGGGGACAGGCCCCGAAGCACGTAGGCACGATGCAACTTCAAAGCAAAAAAACTCAATCCCAAAACCACGATCTCGAAACGGCCTGTCCCCAGGGAATATATTAAACACATGCGCAAAGCCGCTCTTATAATCTTCCTCCTCCTCGTATTCGGCCCCCTCGCCGCGCTAACGTTGAACATCCCTGCAAGCCTCTTTACGCCCGGCGCGCTCTCCGGCGCCGCTCCCTCGATACGTCACCTCAACCTCCTTCTGAAAACCCTGCTCTTCTGCGCGTGCGTCGCCTCCGGGACAACCATCCTCGGCATTCTCGTCGCGAGCATCCTCTATCAGTGGCGTCGCGGGATCGGCTCCCGCGCGCGATGGCTCGTGCTCATACTCATCATCGTCCCGCCTTATGTTCACGCGCTTGCATGGACATCGACATTCAGCGCGATGAACATTGCCCTCAAAGGATGGCCCGGCGCATGGTGGGTCGAAATGATGGCTTACCTCCCCCTTGCCGTCGGACTCGCGCTGCTCGGTTTCGCATCGGTCGACCCGGAGTTGATCGAAGCCGCGAGGATCTCCAAACCCGACCTCTCCTGCTTCACGAAGATCGTGCTCCCGCTCGCTATGCCGCAAATCCTCACGGTGGCGGGACTCGTCTTCGTCCTGTGCCTCACCGACTATGGCGTGCCGTCGTTATTCCAACTCAATGTATACGCCCTCGAAGTTTATGTTTACTTCGCCGCAGGCGGGCCCGTCGCCGGCGCGCTGTTGCTTTCATTGCCCCTGCTCCTCATAGCGGCCGCGCTCATATGGCTCGTTCAGGGCGGATTGCGAGCCGCCGTGATGAAACCCCTCTGGGGGACGCGCTCGCTCGCCACGCCGATGCGCTTCCCGGTATGGCTCCAGAATATCCAGTGGACCGCATTCGCCCTCATGCTCGCACAGATGGTCGTCCCGCTCCTAAGCCTCTTCATCGCCACCGGGTCGTGGGCGAATTTCGCCGGGGCCGTAAGCAGCGCCGATGATGAAATCGCGACGAGCATCATCGTGGCGATTGCGTCCGGCCTGCTGTGCATCCCGCTCGCGTATGCCGCCGCCCGCATGCTGCTGAAAACCGGGCGCTGGTCAAAAGCATGGTGGCTTGCAGTGACATTGCCTCTCGCTATTCCCGCCCCCCTCGTAGGTATAGGGCTTATCGCCGTATATAACCGACCGGCGCTCGAACCACTCTACGGCACGCTCGCCATGCCGGTGCTGGCATCGCTCGCGAGATTCACTCCCCTTGCCGCCATCGTCATGCTCGCGCAATTACGACGCATCGACGCGATACTGTTCGACGCCGCGCGCGTATTTCGCACAACCGCTCTGAAGCATTGGGGGCAGTTGATATTGCCGATGATAGTTCCAGGCATGCTCGCCGCCGCAAGCATCACCGCCGCGCTCGCCGCCTCTGAGCTCGGCGCGACCCTCATTGTCGCTCCCCCGGGCAAGATGACTCTGACTATGCGCATATATAATTATCTGCACTACGGCGCGTCCGAAAATGTCGCGGGCCTGTGCCTTATGATGGTGCTCCTCACACTCGCTGCCGGACTCGCCGCCGTCGCCGCATTCCGAATCTGGGCACGCTTATTTCCATCCATGGGAAGCAGAACCGCATGATAATTATTGAAAATCTCAGCAAATCATTCGGCGATGCCATCGCCATCGACTCGGTCTCCCTCGAGATTGCCGACGGCGAATCCATTGGCATCGTCGGGCCCTCCGGAAGCGGCAAAACAAGCCTCCTCAGGCTCATTGCCGGGCTCGAGATTCCCGATGAAGGCACTATTTCGATGGACGGCAGGCTCGTCAGCACGCCGCAACGCGTCGTCGAGCCGCACAAACGAAACATCGGCTTCGTCTTCCAACATCACGCGCTATGGCCCCATATGACCGCCGCGCAGAATGTTTTATACGGGATGAACAACATATCCAAAGCCAAAGCCACGCATCGACTCAACGCCCTGTTCGCGTCCTTGAATCTCTCCGGTCTCGAAGCCCGGCGTCCCGATGAGCTCTCCGCGGGACAGGCACGACGTGTCGCCATCGCCCGTGCAATCGCCCCGCATCCGAAATATCTTCTCATGGATGAACCCCTCTCAAACCTTGACGAGAAATTGAAAAATCAGGTTATCGAAGTCATACGCGAATCAATAAGATCAACCGGCGCTTGCCCGATTTACGTCTCGCACGTCCGAAAGGAAGTGGAAGAGATTACCGGGCGTATTTTGCATCTTGAGAAGGGCAGGTTTATGCCTGAACCGTGACGAAAATCGATGAAAATCTAAAACCGGAAACGCAAAAGCCGAACTGGAAGAATGTACTCATTGTACTCATCTGGTTCGGTGCCATCGTCGGCGCGTTCATCTTCCTGAGCCGCCCGAAGCCGTTTCCGCCTCCTCCGCCCGGATGGACCATCTGGCGCGAGCTTGGCTCGACACGCGCCGTCCTGCTTCTCGAAGATGCAATCTATGCCGGAGGCGTGGAAGGCCTGTTTTTCATCGACCCCGACGACAGCGTCGAAAAAATAAATATCCCCAAAATCACCGGCATCCCCATCGTGAATGCAATCATCCGGGACCGCAACGGCGCAATCTGGGTATGCATGGATCAGGGCGTGGGCATTCTTCAGGAGGACGGCTGGACAATCCTGCGCGAAGGCGATGTGCTTCCCGACGGGCGCGTTGCGTCAATCAAAAAGACGAGCGACGGTTTCATCTGGCTCGGAACCGCGACCGGCGCGGCCAGGCTTCCGGTGGATGGCCCCTGGACAAAGAATGAAATATTTATCCTTAATATAGAGAACGGCCTGCAGCACGACCGCGTACAGGCTATCGAGGAAGACAGCCACAGCGGTATCTGGTTCGGCACATTCGGCGCTCCCGAAGGGGGACTGAGCCGCTACAATAATGGGGAATGGCAATACTGGACAACCGCGAACGGACTGCCGCATCCCGCTGTACTTGATATCATGCTCGACACCGATGGACAAATACGTGTCGGATGCGGCAAGGATACATCCGGCGGCGCAATTATATTGAGCGATACTTCAGGACGATGGCAAATCGAACAAGCACTTCCCATGGATGAATTCGTCGGACCCATCGCGCGAAGCTTCCTCGAAGACAGCCGCGGCCTCTGGTGGGTCGGCTCCGAATTTCATGGATTGACCATCAGAAAAGGAAATGACACGCTACGGTTTGTTACAATGGATGACGGCTTGCCCGCGCAGGAAGCTGTGTTAATCGCTGAAAATAGCGATGGCTCGATTTGGCTCGCGACACTCGCGGGGTTAGTCCGGATTGATACCGATGCGGTTGCAGATTTGCTGTACGACGATGATTCTACGAACGGAGAGCCCGCAAGATGAACGTCAGGAAAATGGAAGCTGAATTCGCACGCCTTAAGGAAGCTCTCGAAAAGGGAAAAATTCCGAAGGCCGAATTCAGGAAACGAGTTACCAGGCTTCGATATAAGGCCACCGACGGGAAATGGTATCAGATCGACCCGTCCGATGGCGGATGGCTTTTCTGGACCGGGAAATCCTGGCAAAAGGCTGCCCAGCCTAAAACCGCATCGGTAATAAAAGCGAAAGCTGGAGAATCGAAAAGCCCGGAAGCCCCTGTCGAGAAAAAACGCAAAGCTCGGAAAGCGAAGGCACCGGATATCGAGGATCAGCCTGTCCCGACCGAATTCCGTCCACTCCTTATGCACATTCTCAGGCTCACGTGGAAAAGTTTCAAGAAACAACTACCGTTAACGATAATCCTTAGCATCGTATTCTTCGCGGCGTATTTCTACCTCTTCGTGGTAATCAACGACGGCATCATGTCCATCAAGGCAGACATGGCCAAAGGCTACGTACCACTCTTGAAAGCGCTCGCCGTACGACAGGGAGCCCTTGGCGGCGGCCTGAGCGTCGGGTTATTGTTCACGGTTTTATCCGCGCTGGTTTTCGGATTGCTGAGGTACATATTCACAAAAGGCCCGATCAAAGGCATCGCGGCGATATTCCGGATCCCCGGTGAGATAAGCGGCTATTTCACCGGCGCGGGAAGCCTGGCAGCTGCAAGCCTTCTCAGCGGCGCGGGTATCGCCCTCCTCATCGGTGCGCTGATAAACGGCTTCTCCGCTATCGCCATGGCCGTCGGTATGGCGGCTGTCGTATCATCCGCCGCCCGTTCCGGCCTCGCTCTCCTCGTACGCGCGGCATGGAATTCTACCTACGGAACCCTCAAGGGCTACGCCGGGCGGCAATTCACCATGCAGGCGGCATCGCTCGCTATCTTCGCCGGGTCGTTCGGGTACCTGTTGCGCGTATTCATCACCCCGTGGTCCGCATTCATTCTCGGTCTTATTTGTCTCGCAATAGCTTTGATCATAGTGACTTCTTCACAGCGCAAAGCCGTGACCGCCGCGGCATCCATCGCGATCGGCGGCTTGCTCGCGTACTTCTTCACCCACGCATTCGCAGCGTATGCCGACAACGGTGGATGGTATGAAGGCGGAGCCACATTCAAAAGTTGGCTTAAATCAGCCGGTGCCGCGCATACCATCTGGAAAACGTTCATGCATTCGTGGACAACATCCGCCGGCATCGTCGGTGGCCCGATGTTGTGGAACTCCCTGACGAACGTCGGCCACAGCTTCGACCCGTCCCTGTTCTCTAAAACATTCCCGCCGGACACGGGCGACGGAACCGCGCCCGGAACCGATGATTCCCCGGGCGAAGACGACGGCACACGAATCATCTCCGGCAAGGACGCAAAGGATTATCTAAAGCAACATGATTTGATGGATGACAACGACCGGTTGACAAAAAATTTCTGGGACAACTACTGGAATAAATTATCGCCGAATAAAAATTTGAAAGGTGTCGGAGGCGATTTTAGCCCCAAAGATAAGGATGGAGCCGTCGACAATATCAACCTCATCCTCAAGGACAGCGATGACGACGTCCCGGAATCCAAACGGCCAGCCCCGGACCATACCGATGATAAGCCGGAGGCGAAAGTTGATAAATCGTCCGAGCCTAAGCAGGAACCCGGTAAGGAACCAAAGGTTGATGATTCAAAGGACGCCCGGGACGACAAGACAAAGAAACCCGGCGCGCTTGATTCGCTTCAGGATGATAAGCGTGACCGCGATAAACGAACCAAGGACACGACTCCTATTATCGAACCGCCACCGGGCGGGCCTTCATCAGACGACATTGCGCGTGCCGCTAACACGATGACGACAAATGAGCATCTGAAAAATAAAATGAAGGATTATTCCGAAGCGCGCGCGGGCGGAGGTATCGGGCCGTTAATTAACAACGCCTGTAAAGCTCTTATGGAAGAGGAAAACAGGCGGGACCGGCAGGAAAGGGAGCTCGATCGCGCATCATCCGCATCCGATGACGCACTCGATGATACACCCCCGAAAAAGCCCGGCGAGTCCGGTATCAGCGGATTCGACCCCGGCGAATCCGATGCCGGTTCACGCGGATCAAAGATCATACATCCATTTAATTTATTGCCCACTATAGAACAGCTCGTTAACGAAGGCCGTACGAAGGAATTAACGAATCTGCGCCCCGTATTCCCACTGGATGAAGCGCCGAAAATCCCCGAAGGCCCGCTTACCATCAGCAAAAAGGAAACCATCCCGCTCAACGCATCGACCCTCGGCAACAAACCGTGGGGAGAATCCGCAATCGTACAGGCCATGCGTTCCGTATCGAATCAGACCAATGCCGAAAAAGTCGACGCGCTTATCAGGGGAACGAAAGATGTCGTGTCGGGCAAAGAAACAGCCTTCTTCTACAGGCTGGCCGTCTCCGCCGCAAAATCAGGTTTGGACCATTCACTTACGAGCGGCTTTGGGCCCTCCCAGATGCAATTGCCGAAGGGCGGTATACCCTCTTTGCCGAAGATTATAACGGAAGGCGGCACCAGCGCCCTCAACGATGTGATCATCCCCGACGGTCCCGGCGCGACAGAATACCTCACAACGACCGGTCCCCTTAAACCCATGTGGGATGATTTGAAAGGCACCAACGTCAAGTATAACGCCCCCGGCCAAATTCCCGAAACCCGCAAGGACGTTACCGCCGCATTGAACGAAGCCATGAAAGCGGGGCGAAAGAATGAGGCAACCGCCCTGAAGAATATTCTCATCCTCTACAATTCACTCGGCGGGAATAATGTGAAATTTGTTGAATGATTGGATAAACCGCTAAGGATTGATGCTTATGAAACAGACTGATCTTGACAGCGTAGCGAACATCGGCCCATGGTACAGCCCCGGCGAGATCCAGGAATCGGTCCGCGAAACTGTGCGCGCGCTCTCATCGAAGAAAATCAGTCCCGATGATTTCCGCGCTCTTCTCGAAACATATATCTTCGAAGACCTCCACGGCGATTGCTGGTTCCTGAACCCGGCATCATCCACATGGTCACGCCGCGTGGACGATCGATGGATACCCGATACCCCGAGAGGCCCGCTTGCATCGATTTTCACCAACGACGATTTCTTCAACATGCTGTCGGAACCAGCGGGGGAGAAAGAAATCGCCACGGAATCCGTCACCTGCTCCCGGTGTGGAACCGAGCTTCCCGGACAGGCTAAATTCTGTTTCAAATGCGCATCTCCCGTGAAGCCGTCGGAGCCAACAAATAAAGTCTGCCCCGCTTGCGGCTGTGAATCGAAAATCCCCGACGCCGAGTTTTGCATCGAATGCGGCTCCGCCCTCGGGTGATTGACTCAACATCCCCGAGATGGCAACATTTACGGGTGGGGATTTGTAAGATTACGGGCTTAACAATGATTTTGAAACCTCACGCGGACCCCGCTGTCCGCAATCGAAGTTACTGAGAGGCTCTTATATGGGCTATGGTGAAATGCAGCAGGAATATACACGGCTCAGACAAGCATATGAAGCAGGCCGGATGGGCAGAGATGAATATCTCAAACGAATCGCCCAGCTAAGATATAAAGATAAAAACGGCACCTGGTACCAGGTGAACCCCGAAGATGGCGAGTGGCTTCGATGGGACGGCCATGCCTGGCGGAAGCTCGAACCGCGCAAACCGGAACAGCCGCAAGCGCAAACCCGTGCTGCCGACATGCCGGCTGAACCGCTTCCCCCGGATTATTTCAGCCGCGATTCCAGCTTCTTTGAGATACTCGTATACATCCTCCGCATGACCTGGAGCAGGTTTCGCAAACGCATCCCACTGGCAATCCTGCTCGCCATCGGTATGACCGCGTTCTACTTCTACGCCCAGGTCGTCAAGAACAACGGCTACAATTACGAGCCTTTGAATTCCGGCGGCGCATCCATTGGATACCGCGTACTCGGCGTCGGAAGCGGCTTCTGGGGTACCGGCCTGAATGGCGGCATCGTCTTGATGGTCCTGCTTCCGCTGCTCTTCGGCATCTTGAAAAATATATTCAAAGTCGGCCCCGTAGGGGCAATCACCGAATTATTCCTGATGCCTGTGCGAATCGGCGGCTATTTCGCCCGCGGCGGCCCGGTTGCATATTCGGGACTGGCAAGCGCTGCCGGCCTGGCCATAATCCTCGCGTCCGCTCTCAACGGCTATGCCAGCCTCGCTCTCGCCCTCGGCTTTGGCGGGGTGTTGATGTCGGGCGGACGCCAGGTGCTGTCGATCCTTATACGCTCGGCATGGGAATCCACCTACGGCCTCGCGAAAGGAAAACGCGGCTCGGATTTTCCGCTCGAAGCGGGCTATGTCGCGATGTTCGGCAGCTCCCTCGGATTCCTCGCCGGCTCATTCATTGCCGCCGCGAGACGCATGCCCGGATTGCAGGACGCCATCCCCGCAAGCACTGGAATGGTAATCGGAATCGGCCTTCTCATACTCGCATTCATAATCGCCCAAACATCGAGGGAACGTCGCATCTCGATGACGGCGCTCCTCCTGTCATTCGCCTACCTGGTTTACCGCTATCTCGCGATGGCATCCGGAGCATACGCCGATGATACCGGCCTCGCCGAAGAGGGCGGCAACTGGCAGACATGGCTCGCGCACGGCAATGCTCCAATCGCTGGTGCGGCCGCCGCCGCCGCGGGACTTGGAAGCGGTATTGGCGGACTACTCGGCACCGCAATCAATCGTGTGCTGCAGGAGAGCCTGCAAACCGGCACCAATGAACCGACAATGACCGGCACCGGCAATCGCATCCTGTCAGGCACGCGCGCCATCCGGTGGATGATGCAGCAGGGCCTCATCAAGAATGGAATTCTCACAAATAATTTCTGGGCTGGATGGTATGACCGCCTTGGAGATGATGGAAATCCCCTGAGAGCCATCTTGGGGAATTTCGACCCGTACAAGCGCGATCACCCGATTACGGATATGATGATCGTCATCACGGATCCCAATGCCGTTACGCAGCCCGCTGCCCCGGCGGATACTTCGGATTCCGGCGACTCCGGCGGGGGAGATTTATTGGGCGTCAAGCCGGGTGATGATACAACACCGCAGGATGGACCCGGTTACGATGACCTTCCAGGACAGCGGCCGCCCGTCGAGCCTCCTGAACCGCCGCCTGTAGAGCCTCCGGTGAAGCCTCCGATAGAGCCGCCCGTGAAACCTCCTCCACCGCCTGTCGAACCGCCTGTCGTGCCTCCTGAACCGCCACCCGTGCAGGAACCCCCGCCCGTGCCGCCGGTAGTACCGCCTCCACCTCAGCAGCCCCCAGTGCAACCTCCCCCGGAGCCGCCCGATAGGGATACGGACAGCGGCACAACGCCGAATGATGCTACCGCCGGTGAGCCAGGCTTCGGAGGCCTGCTCGGGATTGACCCATTGAATGATAACAATCTTCATACAGCGGTGGATGCCCTCAGGAACCTACCCATCGATGGGGAAATCGTGCGCCTGGGGTGCCCCGAATCAAGGCTCGCCGCATCGACCCATTTCTCCCCGTTCGGCATTATTACCGATGTGCTGTATGACGCCCAGGTTCGCGGCGGATTCATCAAACCTGATGCTCCTCCCAAACCCGCTCCTACTCCGCCAAGCCAGGAGCCGGAAATTAAAATCACAAAGGATGACCTTCCCGGCCAGCTCATTCAGCCCGGCGATAAACGCCCCTTCGGCATGGGTAATTTGCAGATGTCCATCCTGGTTGCCGACCCGAACAAGACGAATGCCGAGAAGGTCGATTTTCTCGTCAAGGAGAGCCTTCGCATCCGCGGATGCAACACCGCCGCGACTTTCTGGCGGACATACGGCGGGGTGGCGGGAAGTTCAGGCAGCACACTCGTCGAAAGGGGATTGACAACGGCAAGCGGGGAATTCGGCGCGCACGCTGTCCCCGACGGACCCGGTTTCACTCAGATGTTGACTCATCCCGGCCCATTGAACAATCTCTATGATAAGCTCTCTCAATCGCGCGGCATGAGCCGGATGATGGACCCGTTCCCGGCTTCGCGTGCCGAGGTCGACGCGGCAATCGCACAGGCCAGGAAATCCGGTAACGCGGATGAGGTAAGAGTCCTGCAGGACATTAAAAAATTGTTTAACGGCCTCGGCGGCAAGAACGTAAAAATCCAATAACAGGCATCGGCCGCGCCGATGCAATTGCCGGTGATTCATGGAAAATGTAGAGTTGGCGAAAATCGACAGGATGAAGCTCTGGAGCCACCAGGAAATCAGGGCGGTCTTTAACGTAATACTTGAACGTTTCAACGCGGGCGGTATCACCGAAGACGACGCAAGGGTCCTGCTTCAGCATCTTCTCGTCAGGGACATGGATGGCACCACGTGGACCATCGGCTCCGAGACCGGCAAGTGGTACCGCCTCACCGATGATAAATGGGTGGAAGGCTCTCCCCGGGGACCCCTCGAAATAAAGCCCGCGGGAATTCCGGAGGCAATCCGGTGTCCCAAATGCGGAACGAATGTCCCGATAGATTCCACAAGTTGCATCCTCTGCGGGAATGAATTTGTCGCCGCGAAAAAAGCCGCCGTCCCGCCTGCGGTTACCAAATGTGCCAAATGCGGCGCATCGCTGAGTCCCGGGAAAAAATTCTGCACGAGCTGCGGCGCGAAGTTCGAACCGGTGACAGGTGTGGAAGCTGTGAAACCCGCGCAACCTGCGAATGCGGCGCCAGCGCGTGAAACGCCTTCAGCACTATGTCCGAAATGCAATGCGCGGATTCGTCCCGGCATGAAATTCTGCACGAAGTGCGGCGGTAAATTGTAATGAGGAAAATCAATCATGACTGAGCCACAAAATTTCTGCGAGCATTGCGGTGCGGCGCTCGATATAAACGACCAGTTCTGCGGCGGATGCGGCATGCAGGTCGGCATCCAGCCCGGTCCCGGCGAACTCCCATCTCACCTTCACGAGCCTCCGCCTCCACCTCCGGCTCCACCCCTCGATAAATCTCCCATTGATTCAAACAATGAACCACCAACGATCACACTACCTGTCGGAGCGCGGGCGTCCCGCCCGCCCGAAAAACCCGGACGTAACCTATCCCGGACAATGATCGGCATCGTCGCATTCATAGCGATAATCGTCGCCGTCGTATGGGGAGTGATGTACCTTATGGACCAGGTTTTCATTTCCACGGATACGATGTACTTCCGAGGCGAAGATCTTTTCTATGGCGAGTACAGCCCGATTGACCAGCCGAAAGCCGCATACTGGTTTGAGCGAGCCGCCGCGAAAGGAAATCTGAAAGCCATGGACATGCTCGGCCTGATGTACACGAGCGGCATCGGCGT
>CAZSPL010000001.1:35222-44650 GCA_964608735.1 uncultured Planctomycetota bacterium
CGTGAATGAAGACGCGCAGGCAGGATTTGCCTGGTACAAGAAAGCCGCCGATGGCGGGCTTCCCGAGGCCAAGTTGCACCTTGGCGACAGCTTCCAGTTCGGCCGGGGAATCAATTCGGATATGGACAAGGCGTTCGAGCTATACACCGAAGCCGCGGAACTCGGCGACGCCGATGCGATGTACATCCTCGGCGCGCACTATCTCGAAACCGCCAGGCTTGAATTTGACTTGTATATGAAAGGGATCGACTGGCTCACCAAAGCCGCGAAAGCCGGTCACGAAGGCGCGCAGTTCGAATTGACCGAAATGGGAATCGACTGGAATAAATAAACCATCACACGACATCCCGATCCAGACTCCGATAATGTATCGCTTCCGCGATATGCGCCGTCTTAATTTCATCCACCCCTTCGAGGTCCGCTATCGTAAGCGCGATCTTGAATATCCTGTTATACGCCCGCGCGCTCATCCCGAGTGAATCCACCGCATGCTTCAACAGCGACTGCGCTTCATCGGGGATCCTGCAATATTTCCTTATCTCCCGCTCGCGCATCTGGCTGTTCGAATGGATCCCCGTTCCCTGGAACCGTTCGTTCTGCCGCTTCCGGGCGTCATTCACGCGCTTGCGTATCACTTCCGATTCATCCCCTTCTTTCGCGTGTTTCAATTTCTGATACTCCACCCTCGGTACGTTGATGTGGATATCGATCCTGTCGAGCAGCGGGCCGGAGATACGCTGCACGTATTGCTTGATCTTCGAAGGCGAGCAGCTGCATTCTTTGATCAAGTCCCCGTAATAACCGCACGGGCATGGGTTCATCGCCGCGACGAGCATGAAGTTCGCCGGGAATGTAAGAGTCTGGGCCGCTCTCGCGATAGTAACCCTACCGTCCTCCAAAGGCTGACGCATTACTTCGAGAACAGCCCCCTTGAATTCGGGAAGTTCATCGAGAAACAGAACGCCGTGATGTGCCAGGCTTACCTCGCCGGGGGTTGGGAAACTCCCGCCTCCAGCGAGGCCAGCCGGACTGATAGTGTGATGCGGGCTGCGGTAAGGGCGGCGCCGGATCAGACCCAGCCCGTCCCTTACCAGCCCCATTATAGAGTGAATCTTCGTAACCTCGATCTTCTCATCGCGGTTCATATCGGGAAGGATCGTGGGAAGCCTCTTGGCGAGCATGCTCTTGCCGCTGCCCGGTGCCCCTATCATAAGTAAATTGTGATTGCCTGCCGCCGCGACTTCGAGCGCGCGCTTCGCGCTTTCCTGGCCCCTTACCTCGTAAAAATCGATGTCGTATTTTTCCTCCACATGCTCCGCGTCGCCGTTTCGTTTGTACGGCATGCGTTTCGTGAAACCGTCGAACGCCGTCCCCACTTCCTGCAGCGTATGATAGGGAAATATTGAAATCCCATCTTCGTGGCTCGCCTCGGCGCGGTTTTCGCAGGGGACCACGATCCCGTTGATTTTATCAACGCATGCCCGGTGCGCCATGGGAAGCACGCCGCTTATGCCGCGGATAGTGCCGTCGAGACTCAGTTCCCCCATCATCCTTATCCCTTCCATCTCTTCAGTGGGAACCTGTCCGCTTGCGGCGAGAATTCCAACCGCGATGGGCAAATCGAACAGCGGCCCCATTTTCTTCGTATCCGCTGGCGCGAGGTTTACGGTGATCTTCTTCAGCGGGAATGCATAACCCGAATTGTTGATCGCAGCGCGTACGCGTTCCTTCGCTTCGTTCACGGCGACGTCGGGAAGTCCGACAATGTCGAACCGCGGCATACCGCTCGATATATCCACCTCCACTTCCACCGGGTACGCATCGATTCCCATTATCGCGCTTGATGAAATCTTAGCTATCATGATTCACTCCCGAACAATTTCAACTATGCCGATCCACTTCCAACCTATAGGCGAAAGTTTTGGGCGAAATCTTACAGATTTCGAAAATATTTTTGGAATATTTTTTGCGAAAAAAAACGGCAAGCGATTGCCGGATTGCTTAGTGTCAAACTTTTCGGGAAAAACTTAATCCCGCCTTTTTTTGGCGGGATTACAAAAAACATCACTCACAGAGCGGTAATACCGCTCACTTGAGCCCTACTTCTTCTTCTTCTTCGGCGCAGGCTTCTTCGGCTCAGACTTCTTCGCCTTCTTCTTTGCAGCCATCCCGGTCACCTGCCTTTTATTTTGATCCATTAAAAATAAGCCTTTTAAATTAAAGTTTACAATGAAGATTAAACCACGTGGCAAGCCTGCTGACAAGCTTTTTTCCTCATTAAACAGGCAATTTTTTTAGGCGCCCAAAACCCCCGCTTCAAGGCAACTCAAAGCTAGTCCGCGATCATTAAAAAAACAAGTTATCCACAATTGAGGCTTCTATTCACTGTTACAGCTCTTTTGCCTGCATTAAATTTAAAGCTCCCTAAGAATCAGTCTCAGCAATGGGTCAAAATGTATCATTAAAACAAAAATTAAATTTTCATATTTCTGAAAACCTGATTAATAAAGGGGAAAACGGTACCTTTTGTCCCGTATAGCTTATAGAATGTACCCTTGAGAGTGAGGATGAAACAGCTTGATTTGTCCTAAGTGCGGAAATGATGCAGGCAGGTCCATGGTATGTCCCGAATGCGGCGCGGCGCTTAAACAACCACCCGGACCGATTCCTGTTGCGCGGGATGACGAACCCCGCCCGAGCATGCCGTGGTATATCATCCTTGGTCTCTTCCTGTTGATCGCGATTGCCGTCGGCTATATATATTCACAAAGCAACGGCTACCTGTCCGCTAAAGCGCGCCGCCTTATCGCGAAAGGTGATTATTCCGGCGGCGTCGAAATCCTCTACGACATAATGAAGCGTACCGGACCGAACAGCGAACTCATAAATCTCGCGAGCGACGGGCTTCGTATGCAAGGCGCGGAACGGATGGACAAGGGAAACTTCGATACGGCGTTGCCCCTGTTCGATGAAATCATCCGGATAAACGAAAGCGCCGAAGCCGTTGGCGGAAGCAAGCTGAATATCCTGCAGGCCCTGGTTTACAAGGCAACCTGCCACTTGAAGTTCGCGCAGGACGAAGGGAAATACGTCAACCCCTTCGGGAAGGAAATAATGGAAGCAGAGGATTCCATCGAAAACGGGCTTGATATCGCGGAAGAATTGGATGCATCGGAAACACAGGAATACTTCGCGGATCTTTATTTCTTATCGGCCAACATCGATGGCGAGCGGGCCGCGGCGTTTTTGGATTTGAAGAACATCCCCCAGGCGCGCGCATATTTAATTCAAGCTAAAGCCGCGCTCGACAAGGCTTATGAATATGGGCACTTCAAAGAGGAGTATGCATCTCTTCGCACACAGTTAAACTCCCTGCAGAACCACTTAACCGGCAATTGATTGACGGGGTGAAAAACTCCCGACGGGAGTTATCCGCTTCCTCACGGTATGCACCCCGCAAGGGCTCCTTATCGCATCACGAATGTTGGAAAATACTTCTGCATTATTCTGCTTAACAGGGATGTTTACTACAAGGGGGCATGCCGCGTATTAGCGTTTATTCAACAACCTGTGGAGCACATCGACCGCCGATGCCGCATCCGGCGCGAAACCGTCGGCGCCGATTTCGCGCGCGAAGCGTTCCGACAACGGCGCGCCGCCGACCATGATGATGATGCCGTCGCGCAGCCCGGCTTCGGTTATCGCCGCGACTGTGTGCGCCATGTTCGGCATGGTGGTCGTAAGCAGGCTCGACATCAGCAATGCATCGGCCCTTCCCGCACGCGCCGCATCGACGAATTTTTCGGGATGAACATCGTGGCCGAGGTCGACGACATCGAACCCGGCGCCCTTGAGCATCATGCCGACGAGATTCTTCCCGATGTCGTGTATGTCATCCTTTACGGTTCCGATAACAAGCCTGCCGCGGGGCTCGACACCACTCTCGGTGAGCAACGGTTCGAGTATCGACATGCCGCCGTTCATCGCTCTCGCCGCTATCAATACTTCCGGTACGAAGAATTCCCCTTCCCTGAACCTGCGACCCACTTCCGACATGCCTGAGATCAGGCCGTCGTTGAGTATCGCCTCGGCATCGATGCCATCGGCAAGCGCGCTCCTTACATTGTCGATGCAATCCTGGAGCCGGCCGTCTATTACTGATGAACGTATTGTTTCTATAATGCTCATCGATTAAAACTTGATTCAGTCTTCATATCCCGGCACGGTCTTGAGCTCGCTGATGAAATATTCCCTGTCTTCATCCTTGGCGATAACCTCCGTCGCCTTCTTCGCGAGGGCAATATAGTTATCCCGTTCGCACTCTTGGGCAAGAATATAAGAAGCTGTACATTTGCGCAAGCAATACGCATCGGCATAAAATTATTATAAAAATTTGAGTGGTTGAGGAAATATCTCTTCGTTCACGAAATTTTCGTGTTATAATAATAATCTACAATTTAGCTGCCGGAGGCGGAATGGCGGAAGATTTTACGGACAAATACGGCCAGCGTATGTTGCTTGCATTGCGCAGGATCATACGCGCTGTAGATAGTTATTCCCGCAAGTTGTACAGCGAGCACGATATTACCGGACCTCAGCTGATATGCCTTCTTGCGATTGTGAATGATGGGCCCATAACCCTCTCATCGCTGGGCAAACTATATCATTTAAGCCCGAGCACGGTGAACGGGATAATCGACCGTCTCGAGGTCAAGGGGCTGGTGGTGCGCACACGGGATATAACAGACCGGAGGAAATGGTATATCTCCCCCACCAAGGCAGGGATCAAGCTGATTAAAACCGCGCCATCTCCGATGCAGGATAAGTTCACCGAGGCAGTGAGCCGGTTACCCGAGCTCGAACAAGCCGCGATTGCATTATCGCTCGAGCGCATCGTCGAGCTGATGGAGGTTGGGCGGATCGACGCGGCCCCGATCCTCGCAACCGAGACGACACTTCCATTCGAGGAGAAAAGATAAATGCCCACTCTTACCATACGACAAAGGGAAGTCGCACAGTTCCTGCATGATGATATCAAATCATCGCGATGGCGGGACTGGCGATGGCAGATAAAAAATAGCATCAGGAGCATCGAAGCATTCGAGAACCTGCTCGGGATCAAGTTCGACGATGAAAAGCGCCGGCAACTGGAAGAAACCATCAGGCGTTTTCCGCTCTCGATCACGCCCTATTACCTTTCACTGATTGATAAGAGGGACATTGAGAACGACCCGGTGTTCAAACAATCATTCCCGATGTGCGATGAGCTTCATTACCACAAGGCGGATATGTGCGATCCGCTTTCGGAGGATGAAGACAAGCCGGTTGAAGGAATAACTCACCGTTACCCGGACAGGGTGCTGTTCTGCGTGAGCAATGTATGCGCGATGTATTGCCGCCATTGCACGCGGAAGAGGAAGGTCGGAGATATCGACTACATCCCGGACAGGGAGACAATCCAACTCGGGCTGGATTACATCAGGCAGACGTCTTCAGTGCGCGACGTCCTTCTTTCGGGCGGGGATCCTTTGATGTTGAGCGACGAGTACCTCGACTGGATACTCACGGAGCTTCGGAAAATCCCGCACGTTGAGATTATCAGAATAGGCACACGGATGCCGGTTGTACTGCCCTATCGCATAACCGACGGCTTGGTGGAGATGCTGAGGACCCATCACCCGTTATGGATAAACACGCACTTCAATCATCCGAGGGAGATAACTTCGAGTTCGCGCGCGGCGTTGGCCAAGCTCGCCGATGCCGGCATTCCGCTGGGAAACCAGACAGTGCTTCTCGCCGGCGTAAACGACTGCCCACGCATCATCAAGGCGCTTGTGCATAAGCTCGTGGCCAATCGCGTGCGGCCATATTACCTGTATCAATGCGATCTTTCGGAGGGCTTGCATCATTTCCGCACGCCGGTGGGCAAGGGAATAGAAATAATCGAGAGCCTTGTGGGGCATACCAGTGGATTCTGCGTACCGACTTATGTAATAGACGCTCCCGGTGGAGGAGGTAAGATACCGGTTTCACCGAACTATATCGTCTCATGGGGGACCAACAAAGTCGTGCTTCGCAATTATGAGGGAGTCATCACAACCTACCAGGAGCCGGATTCATATGTCCCCTGTTTCTGCGACCGCAATTGCAGGGAATGCAACCTGGTGCTTCCAATAGAGGACGCGGGGGAAGACGAGATAGGCATCGCGAAACTCCTCACCGACGCCGACGACACCATCGCCCTCATCCCCAACGGCAACGAGCGTCACGAAAGGAGAAACGGCAATTGAACGTGTCGAAGCAACCGGGCTTGAAGCGTGGTGCAAAAAATAGCGAAATCTCTCATGGACCCCTTGGACGTCCGGGGAGAATACTTTTAGTTATCCTTCCCCTTCTATTCCTTGCCCTGTTCATAACCTGCCGGAATGCCGAGCAGCAGCCAGCGGCAGAGAAAGAAAAGCCGACATTGACGGTCGCGCTCACAGGGAAATATCCTCCTTTCAGTTTCTACGATAGTGAGGGCAACCTCGTCGGCTTCGACATCGATGTATCCAAGGCGGTCGCCGCCAGGATGGGTCGCCGTGTGAACATCATAACCACCGAATGGGATGGAATACTCGCGGGACTTCTTGCGGGCAAGTTCGACGCTATCATCGGTTCCATGGCGATTACACCGGAGAGGGAGAAGGCGGTCGACTTCTCAATGCCCTACTACATCTCGGGCGCACAATTATTCATAAACAAAAATCACGCCGATACCATCGGGAATATCTACGAATGCAAGGGACAAAAGCTGGGAGTCGTACTGGGGGAAACGTATGAACATTACCTGCGTAACAACCACCCCGAGGTCGAAGTCGTAACCTATAAAGGGACGCCCGATATTTTCCAGGATGTCGAAAACGGGCGATTGGTTGGGTTTGTCACCGATAAGCTTGTTGGCTCTTGGCAGATCAAGAACGCAGCCAAGCCGTTCATCCCGGTCGGCGAGTTATTGTACGAGGAGCGGATCGGCATTCCTGTAAAGAAAGATAATCCTGCATTGCTCGCCGGGATTAACAAGGCTCTCGAAAGCATGGAGCAGGGCGGCGAATTGGATGCGATAAACAACAAATGGTTCGGGCTGGAGGAAACGAAGCGGCGCACCGGTATGACCGGCAGAGTGATAATATCCAAGCTCGCAAAGGGATTCGCCATAACGCTGCTCGTAGCGGCGGCTTCGTTGTGTATCGGATTCTTGCTCGCGGTACCGATGGGCATCCTTCTGAACCGCGGGAAAGGGGCGGCATACCTGGCAAGCAGAAGCTTCGTGGATTTCATAAGGGGAACCCCCGTGCTTATCCAGCTGTTCTTCGTTTATTTCGGCGCGCCGCAGGTGGGGATAATCCTTTCGCCGATCGCATCGGCGATCATAACACTGTCGATTAATTCAATGGCATACATGTCGGAGGTTGTGCGCTCCGGGCTTATGAGCGTAGACCAGGGACAGACACTGGCGGGCAGGTCGATGGGTTTTACGAAGCTCCAGGTTTTCCGCCTGATTATCTGGCCGCAGGCGTTCAGGATAGCGATACCGCCGTTGATGAACTCGGTTGTGGCTCTCACCAAGGATACGGCACTGATTTCAATCATCTCGGTAAGCGAAGTCATCAGGGAAGCACAGACCATCATAAGTGTTACATTTAACCCGATCAAATATTACTTCATCGTGGCTATAATGTTTTTCATTTTCACCTTTCCACTTATGAAGCTCGCTGACAGGCTCGAGCGCAAAATCAAGCAGAAGGGGTATACAGAGTGATCAAGCTGGCAAACGTATCGTTCCGCTACGGTTCGAGCGACGCCGATGCGTTGCGGGATATCAGCATTGAGTTTCCAAAGGGCACTATTTCAGCGGTGATGGGCGAGAGCGGATCGGGGAAAACTACGCTGCTGATGTGCCTGGGGCGGTTCTATGAGCCGAACTCCGGCTCGATCACTCTCGATGGAACGGATATATTCGAGATTGCTGAAAGTGAATTCCGCCGCCGGGTCGGGATTGTATTCCAGGATTTGCACCTTTTTCCCCACCTGAGCATTCTCGATAACATGACCCTTGCGATGGTACATGTTCTGGGGCAGGACAGGGAGGAAGCGCGGGGCGAAGCGGTGGAGACGCTCGACCGGCTCGGGATAAGGGAGTTGACTGACAGCTACCCGTCGCAGATAAGCGGCGGGCAGGCGCAAAGGGCTGCGATTGCACGGGGCTTGCTTCTCAAACCGGAATATATGCTTCTCGATGAACCGACCAGCGCGCTGGATATCGGTACGACAGGAGATTTCGCTGCGTGGCTGCTGACGC
The DNA here is from genome assembly GCA_964608735.1 of uncultured Planctomycetota bacterium. Classification (GTDB taxonomy): domain Bacteria; phylum JAJVIF01; class JAJVIF01; order JAPKYR01; family CAZSPL01; genus CAZSPL01. The sequence continues at coordinate 43,564 of CAZSPL010000001.1, forward strand.
TGCGGGAAGAGACTAATTTCATTATCGTGACGCACGATATTGAGTTTGCCAAGGATGTCGCAACCGAGGGTGTTGTTATTTCGGAAGGCCGAATTGTAGCGTCGGGAAATCCGCAAGAATTGATTGAGACACTTCGACCACGCCAGCAATAACAAAAACCAGGAGATCGATATGAAAGATAGAATAGAGAAAATGGGTGACTCGATAATTCAGCACGGGAAATTGAATGACCGGATATACTTGATGAAACTTCACCCGGAGGATTGCCCCGCCATCATCGGTGAGCTGGACAAACTCGCCGCGGAGAATGATTACACGAAGATATTCGTCAAGGTGCCGTTTCATGAAAGCCGGGAGTTTGCAAGAACCGGCTATGAGACCGAGGCGGCAATACCGGGTTATTATGACGGCGGCGACAAAGCGTTCTTCATGAGCAAATTCTTCGACGAAGAAAGAAAGAGGGAAAACCGGCGCGCCAAGCTGCACGAGGTGCTGAATAACGCCAAGCGGAAGAAAAATGGAACAAGCCCCGCTACGGCTTATAACAACTACATCTACAGGGCATGCACCGAGAATGATGCGCCGGCGATAGCCGGGTTGTACGGCGATGTTTTCGAGACCTATCCATTCCCGATCCAGGACCCCGACTTCATCAGGAATATGATGAACGGAAATGTCGTCTACTATGGGGCATGGCGCGAAAGGGAACTTGGCGGAGCATCATCCGCTGAAATCGAAGAGGCATACTCGGTTGTGGAGATGACCGACTTCGCGGTGAATCCGAAACACCGGGGGCAGGGAATATCGGCGGTGCTTCTCGAAACCATGGAACAGGAAATGCGTAAGCGGGGTATCAAGACCGCATACACGATAGCGAGAAGTTTTTCCCACGGGATGAATGCGACATTCGCCAGGCTCAATTATATATACGCCGGTACATTGATCAACAACACAAACATCTGCGGGAACATCGAGAGCATGAATGTCTGGTACAAGAATTTGAAGTCCTAAATCGCCCAGTTGATGTAATACTTCCAGAGCTTGAATTTCAGCTTCATATGCCCTTCGGCGGATATCTTCATCGATG
>CAZSPL010000001.1:44660-76782 GCA_964608735.1 uncultured Planctomycetota bacterium
GATGCATCGCCATCGAGATATTCAATATCCGCCGATGTAACGCTGACAAGCGTGGAGCCGCGCGCCCCGATGTAGTAAGTGCCGCCGCGTTCGCGGGCATAGACCTGGTAGTCCCTCAAACCCGTGTTGAATGCTTCCCTGAGCCTGCCGATGACCTCGAACCCCCGGTCGATGAGTTCATCCTCGTCATCCCCCGCAAGCGTGAATGCCGGGTCATCGCCTACATAGATCAAGCATTCGAAGTGCTCATCGACCTTGTCGCAATCCAGGTCGAGGTCGAGATGCAACCGGTAAATATTGTCGGGGACATCGATGCCGAGCGATTCGAGATGCTTCGTCAAAATATCCACGCGTTCCTCGGCATAGGGATGTGTGGTGAAATAATTCCCTTCGAGCTGTGGATGACGTCGCTGCTGCCCCTGCATATACGTGAAGAATTCTATCATCCCGATAGGGTCGAAACCGGCGGCGATCATGAGATCCGAGCCCATAAGGTCGGCTTCGACCTCGGCATCGCGCCCGTAGGATTCTATCAGCGCCGAGCTTATCATCTGCCCCGCGATTACGGGCTCCTGTCCCTCGGTGGCGATGGCGGCAATCAGGCTCGCTATCTGGATCACCGTGAGCGTATCATTACCCTTCGCGTGATGATTCCTGATTACGTGAGTCATCTCGTGAGCCATGACCGACGCGAGCTGGTCATCGGTCTCGGCACGCTCCACGAGTCCGCGGAAAAGAAAGATATATCCATCCGAGAGAGCGAATGCGTTTATCGAATCTTCAGCCAGCAATATAAATTCTATTTTCTTGTCGCCGGGAATCGGCGATGCCGCATCAATGAGCCGTCCGCCTATATCCGCGACTCTCGCCTTCGCGGCATCGTCTTCCCACAGGCCGAATTCATCGATGATATCCCGGATGACGGGATCGATTTCCTTTTCTTCCTGTTCCGGCTTTTCTTCCTGCACGACAGGTTCATCGTCGGCGAATGCGAGCAGCGACATATGGGGCATCGCAACGACTAAGGCAGCCACCACGAGAACGTAAAGCAGGTTTCGCATTAAATTATTCAAGCGTGTAACCCCGTACAAGGCATTCCACCGCGGTTTCCGCATGGATTGTGACGATGGAATTGCCGATGAATACGGAAAGACTTCCCTCTCCCAAAGACCGGGGATTTTTGTACGATTTGCCTCTCGACAAATCATACACCTTGAAATCACCGGGGCTTTCCATATTTATCTTGCCGTTGATCAGAACGAATTCCTGCCCCGGGGCGACTTCAATCTCCTCCCCTGCGTTCAACCTGGTATATTCAAATCCCGCGGCGCTCCGAAGATAGCTCAGCGATATGAGCGGGTCGCCGACTTCGCCCGGCCTCGCCGCGAACGCCGCGCCGGTGAAGCAAGCGCCGACAAGGATACCGGCGGCTATGCATAGTATGGATGACAGTTTCACGTTTGATCTCCCGTTCATCAACAAACCCGCCATCGGGCGGGTAATATTCAGTTAGATAACATATATATATCATGAAGTGGGTGTGTCATGCGTCGATATCCCAGAATTCGCTGAATCGCTCGATCTGCTCGCTCACGAGCTTCTGCACGTCGTCATTGACTTTGAACGGTTTGGGCAGGTAGAGGTCATCGGGTTTTTCCATCACAAGGGAGTGAACGGTTTCGAGTACGCTCTGTTGCAGGGCGTTGAGGTCATATCCGCCTTCGAGCGAGATCGCAATCTTCGCGCCGGTCTCCCGCGCGATGCACCGGATGTAATATGCGAGCCTGCCGTACTCGCCGCTCGTGACGCACATCAGGCCGAGCGGGTCGTCGGAGTGGGCATCGAATCCACCCGCGATGATTATCAGTTCGGGCTTGTAAGCCATGGCGATGGGGCCGACAAGCTTCGTGAAGCAATATGCATACTCGCTGTCGCCGCATCCCGCATGCAGCGGGAGATTCAGGTTATACCCCCTGCCCGCCCCGTCGCCGATTTCCTCGGCATAACCGGTGCCGGGAAAATGATGCGTCTGGTGGAGCGAGATGTAGAACACGCGCTTGTCGCTGTAGAAGACGTCCTGTAGCCCATTACCGTGATGCAGGTCCCAGTCGATGATTAATATCCGGTTTATATTATGTTCTTCCAGGGCATACTTGGCGGCGATGGCTATATTGTTGAAAATGCAGAATCCCATGCTGCGGTCAGGCATGGCATGATGTCCCGGCGGCCTTACGGGCGCGAAGGCGGCGGAGCAGCGTGAACCGAGTGCGAGGTCTACGGCTTTTTTCATACCCCCGGCGGCATACAGCGCGGCTTCGTAGCTATCCGCCGTGACTACCGTATCGATATCAAGGCGGACATAGGCATCGCCTGCCTTGCCGCATATCGATTTTACGGTTTCGATATATTTCGCGCTATGCACCCTCAACAGGTCTTTCAAATCAGCTTTCACGGGGGCTACCCAGTCGAGCATATATGAGAACTCGCATTCTTCCAGCGCCCGCGTGATGGCGATCAATCTCTGCGGATGCTCGGGATGATTACCGGTGCGGTGCCTTATATACACCTTGTCGTATATGATAAAGCAGCGGGAATCGGGGAATGCTTCTTTTGAAAATTCAATCATCGTTTACTCAATATATAAAGCTCACATGCCTCGTTTTCTTTCGTAATATCCTTCCTGCCAAAGGCTGAATTTGCGTTTCAGAAGTTCGAAGAATTGCGGCTTGTCGATGGAACTCACCAGTTCCTCGCGGTCGAACGGCACAGGCACGAAATCATCCGCCCCGTAATCGCGCATCGCGTTGTACATCGAACGCGATGAGTCCGGACCGATGACAAGTATCACCGAATTCCTGAAATTCGGCGCGATGCGCATCTGCTTTACGGCATCCAGCGCGGCATTGCGCGGCATCAGCGCGTCGAGAAGCACCACCTGCACATCGCGTTTCGAAAGCTCGTCTATCGCCTGGTCGGTCGCTTCGTAACGTTCGACCATCACTCCCCCGAGGCGCTTGACCGTCCAGAAAAGCTCCTTGAACGCGCTGGAAGAACCAAGCGCGACATATGCCGGGCCGCTGGATGCTTCGGCGATTGCCACTTTTTTGTCGAGCGACATCAGCGCGTCATATTCCTCGTCAAACACCGGGACATCCGTCTCGAAGGAAAACTTGTCGATGTACTCCTTGATGTCCCACCTCGGGGCGAATATCGCGAGCTTGCCTTCGTGCAGCGTAATTTCTTTCTTTATAGAAACGAGGGTCCCGACGGTTTCCTTGGCGATGTAATCCACCCCGGCGAGGTTGAACGCGAATAACCGCGAGCCTTCCTCAAGCTGCTCGCGCATCGTCTTCCTGAGCAGCGCTGCGCCCGGTATGTCGAGCCTGCCTTTCAACTCGAAAATGACTATTTCTCCGGATTTATTCCTGGTAATTTCCAACTTGCGCTATTCCGTGATCATCTCATCCAGAATGGATGAAAAAGTGAATGCTTCGAGCGATGCTCCGCCCACGAGAAAACCGTCGACCCCTTCGAGCGAGAATAACTCCCCCGCGTTCTCGGCATTGACGCTGCCACCATACAGCACTCTCAGGTTCTCGCCCCCGCCGGGGATTCCCGCGCCGTCAGCCCAACTCCTGATGAGGGCCATCATCGGCTCGATCTCCCTCTCCCCGGCGTTTCGCCCGGTACCGATCGCCCATATCGGCTCGTATGCAATACACAGCCGCTCGGCCGATTCGATGCTCACGCCGTCGAATGCCTTGTCGAGCTGGTCGACCACGAACGCATCCTGCCGCTTGCCGTCGCGGACGCCGAGCGACTCCCCGACGCATAGCACGACATTCAGCGTGAATCCAAGGGCGGCTTTCAGCTTATTATTCACGGCGGCGTCATCATCGCCGAAGATGTTTCGCCGTTCGGAATGCCCGACGATCGCCCAAGTCGCGCCGACCGATTTCAAGCATATCCCGCTTACCGCGCCGGTGAATGCCCCGCGTTCGGCGACGTGCAAATCCTGCGCGCCGATGTCGATACCGTCCGACCATCGCGCGCCCTGTTTTATCGCCTCGACCATCGGCCGTATGAGCGGAAACGGTGGAAACAGCACGATATCGATGCGTCCGGCTGTATCCCGTGCGAGCTTGTGGAAATCCTCGATGAACCCGGTGGCGGACATCAGATCCTTGTTCATTTTCCAGTTCCCCATCAACGCAGGCTTACGCATTAAACACCATTCCCATCTGAAATATTACGGTGCCTTCAGGGCCGCGATACCTGGAAGGTCGATTCCCGATAAGAATTCCAGGCTCGCGCCTCCGCCCGTGGAGACATGAGTGAATCGCGACGTGAGGTGGAACTTATTCGCCGCCGCGATTATATCACCGCCGCCGATTACGCTGAACGCTTGCGACGAAGCGACCACTTCGAGGATATCCTTGGTGCCGTTCTCAAACGCCTCATGCTCGAATACGCCCATGGGGCCGTTCATGAAGACAGTCTTGGCATTCACGAGGTATCCCCGGAAGCGGTTTATCGTCTGGGGGCCGATGTCGAGACCCATCCACAGGGCGTTGTCGATATCGACGCCGCTTATTTTCCACTCGGCTTCGGCGGAGTTGTCATCGGCGATGACGAGGTCCTCCGGGAGCTCGATCTTGACGCCCGCATCGGCGGCCGTTTTCATTAGGCGGTCGACCTCGCCGACGAAATCGTCCTCGACGAGCGAGCGTCCAATCGAGTGCCCATTGGCTTTCAGGAAAGTGAATGCCAGCCCGCCTCCGAGGAGAAGCGCATTCACCCTCTTAAAGAGGTTCTCGATGATCTGTATCTTGTCGCTGACCTTTGCGCCGCCGAGCACCGCAACGAAGGGCTTGTGCGCGTCGTCGAGATTGAGCAGCTTGCTGAGATTGGAAACCTCGTCGAAGATGAGGAACCCGGCATAGTGCGGGAGAATCGCCGGGATGCCGGTTACCGATGCGTGCGCGCGGTGGCATGTGCCGAATGCATCGTTTACATAAATATCCGCGAACGATGCGAGCCGCTTCGCGAATTCCGGGTCGTTCTTCGTTTCACCGGGATAGAAACGGAGGTTTTCGAGAAGCACCGCCTTCCCCTCGGCGATGTTCTTCAACTCGACCGGTAAATCGCCGCTCGCGTAATCCTCGATGAGGGGAACATCGAAACCGAGTATTTCACTCAATCTTTTGGCAACAGGCTTGAGGGAATACTCCGGGTCGGGCGCTCCCTTCGGGCGTCCAAGATGCGATGAAATAATCAACCGGGCCTTGTTATCGATAAGATGCCTGATGGTTTTCAGGCTCGCATCGATGCGTGTTTCATCGGAAATCGTTCCCCATTCGCCCAGCGGGACATTCAGGTCGCACCTGAGAAAAATGCGTTTTCCCGCGACATCGACATCCTTGATGTTTGGAAGCTCCATCCTTTTATACCTCTTTCGGACTATCAACCGGCAAGCTGTTTATCAGCCGTGTTACCAATCTTTCGTTATCATTGCGACGAGATCGATCATCCTGTGCGAATATCCCCACTCGTTGTCGTACCACCCGATCGTCTTCAAGACCTTGTCGCCCATCATCAGCGTGCAGGTTGAATCGAAGCTGCACGAGTGGCTGTCGCCGATGAAGTCCGATGAGACGAGCTCCTCTTCAACATAGGCGAGGTACCCTTTCAACTCTCCCTGCGATGCATCCTTGAACGCCTTGTTCACGGCGTCGACGGTGCCGGGTTTCTCGATGTTGCACACGAAATCGACCGAGCTCACCGTGGGAACCGGCACCCGGAAGGCCATCGCGTCGAGCTTGCCCTTCATTTCGGGGAAAATGAGCGATATCGCTTTCGCCGCGCCTGTCGATGACGGCGAGACATTTATAGCCGCGGCCCTGCTCCGGCGCATGTCCTTCTGGGCAACATCGAGCAGGCTCTGTGTCGCCGTATACGCGTGGATCGTGGTCATGAGACCGCTGGCGATGCCGAAATTCTCGTTGATGACCTTCACCATCGGCGCGAAGCAATTCGTCGTGCAGGATGCGTTGGAGATGATGTTGTGCTTCTTGGGATCATATTCCTTGTCGTTGCATCCCATCACGATCGAGATATCCGGGCCGTCACCCTTGCCCGGAGCCGTGAGGACAACCTTCTTCGGCCCGCGGTCGATATGCTTCTGCAAATCCACCCGCTTGGTGAATACCCCCGTCGCCTCGATGACGAGGTCGATTCCCAGGTCTCCCCAGGGAAGTTCATCGAGATTTCGAATGCTGGAGTATGCCACCTTTTTGCCGTCGACGATGATGTTCTTCTCATCGTGGGTGACATCGTGTTCGAACGTCTTGTAGACCGAGTCATACTTGAGAAGGTATGCCATGATGTCCACGGGGAACAGGTCGTTTATCGCGACGATCTCGAAATCGCGATGTCCGACGTGGCCCCTGAAGACATGCCTTCCGATTCTGCCGAAACCATTTAAAGCTACTTTGAGAGCCATGTTAACCTCCCGGGTTGATTCCAAGTATTTTTCTGCATTTATCTTCTATTAGAATCGGGCCTCGGCCCGAATTATTCCTACGTTCTCTGAATATCCCTGTGAACCGTATTGACCTTGACGTTAAACGCCTCGAGGCGTTCGGCGAGACAACTTGACAGCACGACCGAGCGATGCTTCCCGCCGGTACACCCGATGCCGACGTTCAGCAGCATCTTGCCCTCGCTCACGAAATGCGGGATGAGGAAGAAGACAAACTCGGTCAGCATCTTGATGAATTCCTGGGTGGCCGGGCTCTTGACGACGAATTCAACCACGCCCTCATCGAGCCCGGTGAGGTCCTTGAGGTCTTCCTCGTAGTACGGGTTCGGCAGGAAGCGCACATCGAACACCAGGTCGGCATCGAGCGGAATCCCCCACTTGAAGCCGAAACTCACGATGCGTACGCTCAGCGGGACCGTGCGCTTCCCCTTCTGGATGAAATCATAGATGTACGATTTCAGCTCCCCGATGCTGAGGTTGGTGGTGTCAAGGATGAAATCGGCAAGCTGGTAGACGCTTTCGAGCCTCGCCTTCTCCTCGGCGATGCCCTCGATGACGCTGCCTTTTTCCCCCGCGAGAGGATGCAGGCGGCGGGTCTCCTTGTAACGGCGGACGAGAAGATAGTCTTCAGCTTCGAGATACAGCACCTTGATATCGTGCCCGCTCAACTTGAGTTCGTTCAATGTAACGGCGAAGTCGCTGAAGAATTCGCGTCCGCGAATATCGATTACCAGCGCGACTCCCTTGATATCGGTGCCGCTCAAGAGGCACATCTCGGTGAACTTGCCGATGAGCGCCGGGGGCAGGTTGTCTATGCAGAAGTAGCCGAGGTCTTCGAAAATGTGAAGGGCACTCGATTTACCCGCGCCGGACAGCCCGGTGATGATGACTATCTCGTGCCCGGGGGTCTCGCTGCATTCGTTCGCGCGCGCGCGCGGATTCTCGGGAGAGTCAGTCATCGGTCAACTCCTCGCCCAGCTCGGAAAGGGCTTTAATCGCCCGCTCCCGGTGATATCCGTCAGGCTCGATGTCGAGATATGTTTTCAAAAAATTCACGGCCGTATTGCGCATTTCCAGCGCCTTGAACGCCAGCCCGAGGTTGTAATAAGCGCCGGTGTACCCGGGGTCCTCGGTAAGCAGCTTATCGAGTTCCCTCGCGGCCTGAAGGGCGTCGCCCTTGTCTATCATTTCCCAGTATTTAATGCATCGAGACATCTATTTAACAATCACCCCTTCATGCGCGAGCATTCTTCGTTTCTCATCAAGCGCGCTCTTTTCCGTTCCGCCGCCGAATCCTCCGATGGACCCATCGGAATTTATCACGCGATGTCACGCTATGATGATGCCTATCGGATTGCGGCTGTTCGCCTGTCCGACAGCCCTCGCGCCGCCGGGCTTCCCGGCTCTCTTGGCGATCTCACCATATGATGCAGTCCTGCCATATGGAATACGGCGTAACTCCTCATACACCTTCCGCCTGAACCCGGTTACTTCATCGAGGTCGAGCGGGGTGGTGAATGAGATCGGGATACCCGCAAAGTAGAGGTCGAGTTCTTCCTTGAGATGCGCCGCCGGGCCGGAAAGCTTCGATGCCGCTTTGGATTCACGGTCTTTCCAGTGCATGCCGCACAGGCCTTTGTCGGAGAAAGTCGCGTGAATGGCGCGCCCGCAGGAATTGAATACTACCGTTTCCATGTCGTCCATCCTTATTCCTCTCGATAACGCCGAAGTTTAAATCATTTTCGAACTGAATTGAAGTGGGAATATATAATGATATAGAGAAAAGTGACGAGCCCGTGCGCGCGGTTAAGCCTTGGCGGAGGCTTTTTTTCGTTTTGTGGATTTCGTTTTCCCCGATGTCGAACCAAACATCTTCTTCAGAAACTCCCCCGTATAACTCCCCTTCGTACGGCTCACCTCATACGGCGAGCCCTGCGCGATGAGATAGCCGCCCTTGTCGCCCCCCTCGGGGCCGAGGTCGATGATGTGGTCGGACGACGCGACGACATCGAGGTTGTGCTCGATGATGACGACCGTATTCCCGAGATCGACCAGCTTGTGCAGTACGGCGAGCAGTTTCTGCACATCGAAATAATGCAGCCCGGTGGTGGGTTCATCGAGAATGTAGAGCGTATCCCCCTGCTTCTTCTTGCTAAGCTCGAATGCCAGCTTGACGCGCTGCGCCTCGCCGCCGGAAAGCGTCGTGGCGGCCTGTCCGAGCTTGATGTATCCGAGGCCGACTTCCTGTATGACTTCGAGCTTCGAGCGCACCGGCGGGATGTCGATGAAGAATTCCATCGCCTGGTCGATGGTCATTTCGAGGACGTCGAAAATATTCATCCCCTTGTACCGGATTTCGAGAGTCTCGCGGTTGTAGCGGCGTCCCTGGCATATGTCGCACTTGACATAGACATCGGGAAGGAAATGCATCTCGATTTTCAGAAGCCCGTCGCCCTGGCAGGCTTCGCAGCGGCCGCCGCGCACGTTGAAGCTGAACCGTCCGAGTGTATATCCGCGCGCCTTGGCTTCCCGCGTCGATGCGAATATATCGCGGATCCTGTCGAATGTCTTGGTGTATGTCGCGGGATTCGAGCGCGGCGTGCGCCCGATGGGCGACTGGTCGACGACACTTACAGAATCGAGATACTCGAGCCCCTTTATCTTGTCGACCCTGCCCGGCTTTTGTGTCTTCAGCTTGAAATGATGCGCCGCGAGCCGGTAGAGGGTCTCGTTGACGAGGCTCGATTTTCCGCTGCCGGAAACGCCGGTCACGGCGATGAAACGTCCGAGCGGGAACTCAATCTCCATCCCCTTTAGATTGTTGTGCGTCGGGCCGAATATCCTGATCGACTTGCCGTTTCCGGGACGCGGTTTCTTATTCAGCGCCACTTTTTTATTGAGACTGAGGAATTTACCGGTGACGCTTCCCTTGTTCGCCGCGACGGTTTTGATATCCCCTTGCGCGACCACGTGCCCGCCATCGACTCCCGCACCGGGGCCGAGGTCGATGATATGGTCGGCACAGCGTATGGTGCCTTCGTCATGCTCGACGACGATCACGGTGTTACCGATGTCGCGAAGTCCTTCGAGGGTTCCGACGAGGCGCTTGTTGTCGCGCTGATGCAGCCCGATGGTCGGCTCGTCGAGGATATACAGAACGCCGGTAAGGCTCGACCCTATCTGCGTGGCGAGCCGTATACGCTGGCTCTCGCCGCCGCTGAGCGTATTCGCGGCGCGGCTCAGGGTGATGTAGTCGAGGCCGACATTGAAAAGGAAATTCGCGCGCGCCTTGATTTCCTTTACAATGGGGTGCGCAATCTCGGCGCGTGCGCCTTGGAACGAAAGGCTGGCGAGATATTCGAGGAACTTCTCAATAGTGAGTTCCCCCGCATCCCAGATATTTTTATCCCCGACCGTTATGGCGAGCGCTATCGGCTTTAGCCGCCTGCCGCCGCATGCGGGGCATGGGCTGTCGGACATGTATTGGTCGATGACATCGCGGATATAGTCGGACGACGTCTGCTTGTATCGCATCTCGAGCCAGGGGATTATTCCCTCGAAATTGAAATGCCCCTTCCTGCGGTTACCCTGTGAATCGTAGTAGGAAAATGTGACGTATATCTCTTCGTCGCCGTGAAGCAGCGCCTCGACGCGCTCATCGCGCACCTTATGGAGCGGCACGGTCGGGTCGATGCCCAGTTCATAGGCGGCGGCATGCACCATGGATGTCAGGTATCCCGACGATGAGCCGCGGTATGGCAGTATCGCGTCATCGACAAGGGCGCGGCTTCGGTCGATAACGAGGTCGGGGTCGATTTTCTTGAGCGAGCCGAGCCCCTTGCATTCCTCGCATGCGCCGTAGGGGCTGTTGAACGAGAAAAGGTTTGGCGTTATTTCACCGAGCGATATGCCGCACGTCGGGCAGGCGAAATTCACCGAAAATGTGACATCACCCTCGCCGTCCGGGAAATTCGCGACCATCAGCCCGTCGGCGCGTTGCAGCGATAGCTCGACCGATTCCGCGAGTCGCTGCTTGATATCGGGCTTGACCTTGATGCGGTCGACTACAATGTCTATATCATGCGCTTCGTAGCGCTTGAGGGTGATGTCATCGCTTAGCATGAGGACTTCGTCGTCGACCCTCACACGCGTAAAGCCGTCGGTGCGCAGATCGTCGAACAGCTTGGTGTAGTTTCCTTTGCGACGCCTCACCACCGGCGCGAGAATGAGTACGGCGGTGCCTTCGGGATAGCCGAGTATTTTATCGACGATATCCTGCGGTGTCTGGGTGACAACCGTTTTGCCACACATCGGGCAGTGCGGCATGCCCACCCTCGCCCACAGCAGGCGCATGTAATCGTAGATTTCGGTGATGGTTCCGACCGTTGACCGCGGGTTCTTGCTCGTCGCTTTCTGGTCTATCGAGATCGCCGGGCTGAGTCCTTCGATGTAATCCACATCGGGCTTCTCCATCTGCCCGAGAAACTGCCGCGCGTAGGATGACAGCGACTCGACATAGCGACGCTGTCCCTCGGCATAGATTGTGTCGAACGCAAGGGATGACTTGCCTGAGCCCGAAAGCCCGGTGATGACGATAAGCTTGTTGCGCGGGATATCGAGGTCGATATTCTTGAGATTGTGTTCTCTCGCTCCACGGATTACGATGTAATCGGCGCGCGCAAGCGCGGCTCTATTGTTACGGTTCTTCGTCACTTGTAAGCGTGACCCTCCTCGGAATTACCGGGTGACAATCGAGCATCGCCGGATGCCCGTCACGCCCCTTTCAGCTCTTTTACGTGCTCCCTTATGTCAGTCCTGTCTTTCAACGCGAGGTATTTTTCGAAATATTCAATCGCCGTCGCCTTGTTTCCCTGCGCTTCATAGCAATATGCGATCTCAAGCAGTGAGGCGAGGTCCTTGGGATCCTGGTTCAGCGCGATCTTCAAATGATCTATCGCCTTGCTTAAATCGCCACTCGAATGATATGCCCTTCCGAGAAGGTAGTTCACTTCGAGGAAAAGCGGTTCCATCGCGTATGCTTTCTTGAAATAATCGATGGCCGAAGGATAATTCTTCAGCGCCATGGCATACTGCCCCGCCTCGATGAAATCCCTGTATGTTACGGGCTCGGGACCCGCGACAGCCTGCGGAGGCTGCGCCGGAGGCTCGGCGGCCGGGGGCTCGGTGTTCGTTGCCGGAGGTTGGACAGGTGTCGGCTCCGGTTGAGTCTGTTCGGGCGGTGGCGCGGTTTCAGGCTGGGATGGAGTGGTTTCGGTAACGACCGGCGGCTCGGGAAGGATCTGCATATCGGCGGGCGGAGCGATGTCGGCGGGGATCTGTCCGAGGTAATCTTTCGCGAGAGCGGTATATGCCCCCTGCGGGTCGAGGGCGATATATTTTTCGAGCGAAGTCTTGGCGGAGTAATGATTGCCGAGGTCGTATTCGACCTTGCCGTGGAAGAAATATGCCGGGGCGTAGGATGTGTCCCTGTCGATGCTCATCTTGAACGCGATTTCGGCTTCGTGTGTATCGCCCTTCTTCATGTAAACGAATGCCCTGTAGAAATATGCCCTTCCATTGTGGCCGTTGAGTTTTATCGCCTTGTCGAGTACTTCCGCGGCCTTGTCGTATTCCTTGAAGTAGTTGTGCAGTATGCCGAGGTTTAGCAGGGCTTCGTAGGAGTTGGGCGCGAGGTCGAGGATCTGCATGTAGGCGTCGACGGCTTCGCGGTAACGTGTCTGCGCGTCGCCCGGCCGGTTCTCCTGTTGATACGCCACCGCCTGTTCCGCGAGGGCGATGGCATCTTTCTGGAGTGCGGCGATGCGAATGGTCTTATCCCTGCCCGCGCATGACGCCATCATCGCGGGAAGGATTAGCAGAAGCAGAATGAACGCGGGCGGCACGCCCGTGCTCCAGTTCGGGTGTTTATTATTCAGAATCTGTCTCATCCCGTCTACCCTCCGAAACGGAGTCGTCTATCCATCCGAGATATGATTCGCTTCCCGCCTCTATCGGCAGGGCGATGATTTCCGGTACATCATAACCGTGAAGCTCGCCTACCCGCTCTTTCAACCGGTCGAACATCGCGCGCGTGGTCTTGATTGTCAACAGCTCCTCGGCATCGACTGTCACTTCGCCTTCCCAGCGGTAGATTGAGTCGACCTTGCAAATACTGACGCACGCCGCAAGCCTTTCGTTTACAAGAATAGCAGCCATCTCTTTTGCAAGTTCGCCCGCGGGAACTGTTACATAGACAACGATGTAGCCTGTATCCGCCGCCACACCACGCTCCTGTCACGGCAAGCCCGAATCGTCTATTTTATCAAAACCGCGGGTTTCTGACAATTTATGGCTCATGTCCATTTCCATGCCGGCGTGGAACATTTGCCCTCCGAGCCGGTCGTGTATACAATTGCTCGAAAGGAGGACACCGTTGTGGCCATTCGCGGAATGATTACAGGCGGCGGCACCGGGGGGCATGTCTATCCAGGGCTGGCGCTTGTCGAACGAATAAGGAACTCGCACCCCGATGCCGTATTCGCATGGGTCGGCAACCCGGACAAGGTGGAATCGAGAGTGGTTCCGCGCGAGGGAATCGAGTTTTTCAGCATACGCATCCGTGGATTGCGCCGCAGGATGGACCCGGCATCGATTCTGAGGAACATCGCCACATTGTTCCAGGCGGGAAGCGCGATGAAGCAGGCGGGGAAGCTGATAGCTTCATTCAAGCCCGATTTCATATTGGGGACGGGAGGATATGTCTCCGGGCCGGTAATAGCGCAGGCATCGCGGATGAAAATCCCGACGTTCCTCATCGAACCGAATTCATATCCCGGGCTGACGGTGCGCTGGCTCTCCAAAAAGGTCAACCGGATATATCTCGGAAGCGAGGATGCGAAACGGCATCTTCCCGGCGCGAATTGCCTCGTGACGGGCGTGCCGGTCACGAAGCGGATTATCAACACCACGCGCGAGGAGGGCATCCCGGCTATGGGCCTGCTCAAGGGGAAACCGTGCATGCTTGTCGTGGGCGGCTCGCAGGGCGCCGAAAATATCAACCGCGCGGTAATCGAATTCGTGAAGATAGCATCGGAAAAAGAACCCGTGCTGCTCCGGGACACGCAGATACTTCACCAGACCGGCGGCAAGGGTCCGGCCGAACTCGAAGGCCTGCGGTGGGATTTTCCCGATGCGGATTACGTGAAGGTGGATTATATCGACCGCATGGCCCACGCGCTGGCGGCCGCGGATATAGTGGTAAGCCGCGCCGGCGCCGCGACATTGAGCGAGATAAAGGCAAGGGGGCTGCCGTCGGTGCTGATCCCCTACCCTTATGCCGCCGAGGGGCACCAGTTGAAGAATGCCCGCGCGATGGAAGGCCGAATGGCATCGGTCGTCATCGAGGACCGCGAGCTCACCGGCGAGACGCTTTTCGCGCATGTCATACCGCTGATGAAGAACGAGAGCCTGAGGCAACAGATGGGCGCGAAGGCGAAGGAGATGTACAATCCTCGCAGCCTGGACATCATCTACTCGGATATCTTCAAGACAATCGGGGAATAATTTGAATCAGCTTACGGCCTGGTTCGTGTAGTTTATCTTCAGGTCGCTGTGAATGCGCCTCAGTTCGGTCATCGTTGCCGCGTCGAGATCTTTCTCGGCGTGGTTGAGGATAACGCCGAAGAGGTCGATGAGTTTCCGCGCTTCACCGAGGTCCTTCACGGTAAGCCGCGTTACCGGGTTGGGTATCAGGCCTATGTGAACCCACACATGCTCGGCTATCATCCTGAGAAGCAGGAAAATTGTACTGGTATATTTAAAGCTATCCTCGGCTTCCTTCTGCAGGCTCTCCTTCTCTTCATCGGTCATCTCGGTTTTGCTCATCTCGGGCGACTCGCTCTCTTCGCCGCGCGGGGAATTCGCGGGGGGCTGCTTTTCCTCGCGCTTCGGAGTTTCGGGCTTGTCATCCTCGATCCCGCGTCTATCGATAATCCTGAATTTGGGTTCTTCTTCCCTTTTATCTTTCGCCATGCGGCCCTCCATGCTGATAATCGAGCGCCCGGATTATACCACATCAAAGCGGCGGATAGTCCATGCGAAATACGCATGTCGAGGGGGAGCGCATCTGATATAATCGTTCGTGGATTACCGATTGCGCGCGGATTGAAGCCATGAAGAAAGTTTACATAGCGAAGAAAGCGGGATTCTGCCACGGCGTCGAACGAGCGCTGGACATCGTGCTGCGCAAAGCTCATGACGAAGACCAGACACCGATGTACACCTACGGCCCGCTCATACATAATCCCCACGTCGTGAGGCGTCTCGCCGCGCTCGGCGTGAAGGCTATCGACAACATCGACGATATCCCGGTGGGGGCATATCTGGTAATCCGCTCGCACGGCATCGGTCCGACGGAGCGCAACAAGCTGAAGGAGCGCGACCTGAGGATCATCGACGCCACATGTCTCCACGTGAAAAACCTGCAGAAGATCGTTTGCGATCTCTATGGCGCGGGGTATCGAATAATCATCCTCGGATTGAAAGACCATCCCGAAATAAAGGCGCTGCGCGATTTCTGCGGCGACGATTGCACTATCATCGACAACCTCGACGACCTGCCCGTATTCGACACCAACCCGGGCAAAGTGGGGGTTGTCGCGCAGACGACCCTCAGCATGGAATTCTTCGAGAAAGCCATCAAGCATTTCCTAAGCCAGCCCATAGATGAGCTCGCCATCAAGGAGACCATCTGCTACGCCACTATCCGGCGTCAGGAAGCGGCCAGGGAGCTGGCGGACAAGGTCGAGCTGATGATTGTGATAGGCGGGTTCGATTCATCCAACACCAAGAAGCTCGTGGAAGTATGCCGCTCGCGCGGAGTCGAGACGCATCACGTCGAAAGCCCCGAGCAGATAGATGATAAATGGCTCGAAGGGGTCAGCAATATCGGCATCACAGCCGGCGCATCGACCCCCGACTGGATGCTCGACCATGTCCTGAGAGACCTTGAAGAGAAGGGCTATCACTACGCATCTTCCGATGAAGACCTCCAGGATGGCCTTTTCGACCACGTGCCTGAGAACGAGGGGTGCGCATAATATGCCAATACCGCCCGTAATCGCCATCATCGGACGTCCCAACGTGGGAAAATCGACCCTATTCAACCGGCTGATAGGACACCGAAGGGCTATCGTCGACAAGGAGTCGGGGATCACACGCGACAGGCTGGAAGAAGATTTCGATTGGGACGGCAGGATGTACCGGCTTATCGATCTCGCGGGATGGGACAAGCCGGGGGACAGCGATATCAAGGCCGAAGCCATGGTGCAGATCGAGATAGCGCTGGAAAAAGCGGATGTGATATTGATGATGGTCGATTCAGGCGACGGGCTGACATCAGCCGATACCGAGATCGGCCGCATGGCGCACAGGAGCGGCAAACCTGTCATCCTTGCCGCGAATAAGTCCGACCACAAGGGATCGCCCGAAACCATCAACGAATTTTACACGCTCGGACTCGGCGAGCCCATTCCGATAAGCGCGCAGCATTCATACAACATCGACGAGCTATTAGACATCCTTGCAAAGACATGCAAGGGCGCGAAGATCGATCTCGACAAACCGGCGGATGATGATGTGATCGATATTGCCATCATCGGGAAGCAGAACGTCGGGAAATCGACGATGCTGAATTCCATGCTCGGCGAGTACCGCGCGATAGTGAGCGATATCCCGGGAACGACGCGCGACTCTGTGGATGCGCGGCTCAAGGTAAACGACCGGGAATTCCGTATCGTCGATACCGCCGGGATGAAGCGCGTGGCGAAAAAGATATCCGATGTCGATTTCTACTCGGTACGCCGCGCGCAGGACAGCCTCGACCGTGCGGACGTCGCGCTGCTGATGCTCGACGTACAGGATGGCGTCACCGCGACCGATGCGGCGATAGCAGGGCGTATCCAGCAATCGCGCAAGGCATATGTCGTCCTCGCCAACAAATGGGACCTGACATCCGACGATACGCGGAAGCATCGCGAGGAATTCGCGAAGCACATCGAGAAGAAACTGCATTTTCTGCAGGACGCACCGGTCGTTTTTACGAGCGGATTGGATGACAAGGGCATCGACGAGATATTCGAATGGGCCGCGATAGCTCATGATAACTGGGGCAAGCGGCTTTCCACGGGGCAGTTGAATGCGTCGCTGGAGAAATATATCCAGCACAGGCCGCCGCCGGCGTACCGAGGCAAGAGGCTCAATTTTTTCTATGCCACGCAGCCGAAGATTAAACCTCCCACGATAGTGGCATTCGTGAATTCACCGTCATCCGTGAGGCAGAGCTATATAAGGTACCTGCAGAAGCAGTTGCGGGCCGAACATGATTTCCGCGGCACACCCGTAGAGATGTTCTTCAAGCGAAGAACGAAAAAAAGCAGAACGTAGTGTCCTATCCCCCCATCCACATCAATAAAAAAAACCCGAGCCCCGACCGTCAGGGAGGGGACACCGATCGAAACCTAATACTCCCCAGGAGTCCCCTCCCACCCGGACCGGTGCCACGGGTACGCGAGTCCGCGAGCTTACCCGTGTCTTCGTCCAATTCCGGGTGGCATCACCTTTTTGCCGCAAGACATACATTTAAGCTATAATTCCACAATCAACACCAACGGCGATGGAGCGTATTTTGGATCCGACCGTTAAATGCTTTCTTTTCGCGGTGGGGGCATATCTCATTGGATCAATTCCGGTAGGACTCATCATCAGCCAGATTTGGGCGGGGATCGATATTCGCGAGTACGGCTCCGGCAATATCGGGATGACCAACGTCTACCGCACACTCCGGCACAGCCATGGGCACCTGCCCTGGCTTATGACCCTCGCGCTCGATTTCGCCAAGGGATATCTGCCGGTGCATCTTTCGATAAGGTGGCTGTCTTCGGGAGACCAGACTGTCGGGGCGATTTTCTCGATATATATCGCGCTCATTGTCCTCGCGGTGATGCTCGGCAACATGTTCCCGATTTACATCTACTTTAAGGGAGGCAAGGGGATCGCGACAGGACTCGGAGTATTCTCGGCACTGATCGGTTTCTATATCCTGATTCCCGTGTTCGTATTCTTCATCTTCCTCGTGATTTCAAGAATGGTGAGCATCGGCTCGATGGCGGCGGCCATAGCCATGCCGGTCACGTTCTTCGTGATGGGCAAATACCAGCTCGGCATGTTCAACCCGGACAACCCGGATTTCCAGACCCTGCTCGGACCGCCGTCGCCAGTGATTTACATCGCGTTCACCATAATTATCGCGGTGGTTATATTCCTCAAGCACAAGGCGAACATCAAGCGCATCATCGCCGGCACTGAAAAGAAGATCTGGTCTTCGAAGATGGGCGATGCGAGCACGCCGGAAGCTGAATCGGTCGAGGAAGCACCTGTCGTCGAGGCGCCCGTGGATGCCGAGCCTGCCGAGGCGGAGGAGGAAGAACCGCCGGTGGAGGCTGATGCGGATGACTGATGAGTCGTTCGCAAGGCGAAGCATCGCGGTCATCGGCGCGGGCGCATGGGGCACAACGCTCGCCGACCTTATCGCGTCACAGGATTATCTCGTACGCCTCTGGTGCTTCGAGGCGGAAGTCGCGGAACAGATAAGCGCGACGCGGGAAAACGTGACTTACCTCAAAGGAATCAATCTCAGTAAAAATATATCGCCTACGGTGGATATCGAAGAAGCGCTCAGTGGAACCGGCCTGGTGCTGTTCGTGGTGCCGACGCAGTATTTCCGCTCCATCGCGAAGAAATGCACCCCCTTCGTTACAGACGGATGTTATGTCCTCTCGTGCAGCAAGGGATTCGAGATAGACTCGTTCAAACGTATGAGCGAAATTCTCGACGAGGAATGGCAAGGGATGAGTTTTTCATCTGGCGTATTATCGGGGCCCAACCTGTCGCGCGAAATAGCGTCGCGCAAGCCCGCGGTGACCCTCATCGCGAGCGCTAACGATGAACTCGTAAGAACATTCCAGGAACTGCTGAGCTGCAAATATTTCAGGGCCTATGCGGGCACCGATGTCATCGGCACCGAACTCGGCGGGGCATTGAAGAATGTCATCGCGATCGCGTCCGGCGTGACATACGGTCTGGGCTTCGGCCATAACACGCTCGCGAGCCTCATCACGCGCGGGCTGAAGGAGATGATCCGCCTCGGCGAAACGCTCGGCGCGAAAGCGGAGACATTCTACGGCGCGAGCGGGCTCGGCGACCTCATATGCACGGCGTTCAGCGAGCTTTCGCGTAACCACCAGGTAGGGCGCAGGATAGCGGCCGGTGAATCGCTGGAAGAAATTACGAGCAGCATGAAGCATGTCGCCGAGGGGGTCTTTACTACGCGTGCCGTCAAGGCGCACAATGAGAAAGCCCGCGTCGATATGCCGATAGCGGATGAAGTATACAGGGTTTTGTTCGAAGGACTCGAACCTCTCGAGGGTGTTCAGAATCTCATGGGGAGAAGCTTGAAAGCGGAGTAATTGATGGATAGACCGATACTTACCATCGGCCTTGTGACATACAACTCGTCGACAACCCTCCCGGTGTGCCTTCATTCGATAGCCCGGTACTGCCCGGTCGACCAGACCGAGATAATCGCGGTCGACAACGATTCCGACGACGAGACCGGGGCCATTCTGAATGAAGTGCCGTTCGTTTCGAAAGTCATCCGCAACGAGAAGAATATCGGGTTTGCCGCCGGGGTGAACCGTCTCATCGAAGAACACAACGGGAAACACATTCTCCTGCTCAATCCCGACTGCAAGCTCGTTTCACCGATCCTGCCGGTAATCAACGAAGTATTCAGCGAAGGCCCGAGGGTGGGGATTATCGGCGCGGATGTCCGCGACATGAACAACCGCCCGCGGGAAGCATACGGCGTGTTCCCGTCATACGACATGGTCATATGGGATTTCTCGGGGCTCAGGAAAATTTTCCCGCGGAAGAAATGGTCGACATCTCTGCCGTTCGAAGGCACCACGCCGATTGAAGTCGACTTCCCCACCGGCGCGTTCTTCTGCATTCGCGACGAAGCGCTCCTCGCGGTGAAATCATTCGATGACAAATTCTTCGCCTACTTCGAGGAGGTCGATTACGCCCTGCGGCTCAGGGACAGGGATTTCAAGGCGATGGTGCATCCGTCGCTCAAGGTGCAGCATCTCGGCGGGAGGAGTTTTGTAAGTGCGAAGGCAAGATACGATGACGATTTTCAACTGACCTGCTATTTCGATTCGCTGTTCTGGTATTTCGAGAAGCACCGCGATTGGCGATGCGCGGAATCGTTGCGGCGATGGATTGCGCGTTTCGCGGCGACGAAGGCGTTTCTCGGTGGCGGCAGCGGATTCGGGCGAAGGCACCGGCAGGTGGCGAGGATACTCGGCAGGCTCAGGAATTCATCGGTACGCGAAATTTACGGGATGTAAAAAAGTAGGGACAGTGGGCCTGTTGAAAAAGTCGGGTAGCGCGTATCTATTCGCACTCTTGTGCGACGGCGTAGCCGCGATGCGCGCTCGACGATGAGGGCGGATTTCCGCGTCGACCATTGATGCATATCGTAGTTTCATGTCGCTCAAATCCGCCCTACCCAAATCCAGCATGCTTGCTTTTTCAACAGGCCCACTGTCCCTGCTTTTCTCAAATCTGTGATAACATGAGTATATGAATTCATCGCGCGCTATATATAAACCCACGAGCATTGCATGGGTTTTCTTTATATGTTATGCGCTCCTCGCCACATCATGCGGCGCGACTCAACAGACACACTATCCCGCGCCGGAATCGGTCGACACTCCCATCGAAAGGCTCGCGGAATCATCCATGAGCCTGCGGGGATACATCAACACCATCTGCGCCGAGGATGTCGAGCCCTACAGTAAATTCATCTATGTCGCGGACGGTCCCGGCGGTGTCGCGGTGCTCGACGCATCTGATATATCAAGACCGGCTCTCGTGAACAGGCTTGCCTCGACTTATGCCTTCCGCGTATATATCCACGAAGCCCACCTCTACCTTTGCGACGCTCCAGCCGGCATCAAGGTCTATTCACTCGCCGACCCGCGTTCCCCCGCCCTGACATTCTCCGCCGACACGAGATGGGCATCGGGGATGGCTTTCGCGAACGGGCATATGTACCTCGCCGATTATTACGACGGGCTGCGGATTTACGACATCGCCGACCCCGCATCGCCGGTCGAAACGGTGCACAGGAACATCGGAAGGCTACGGGACATCGGCATCAATGGAAACACACTCGTCACCAGTGATAATGTGTTCGGGATGATGACATTCAACCTCAGCTCGCCGACCGATACACTCTGGACATATAACGCCGTCGAGTTCGCGAACTTCGAAGGACTGGTCAATCACAAGGGATACAGCATCATCGCGCGAAACGATGAATTCACCGACCTTGACGTCTTCTGGACCGCCGACGCGTTCAATATCAAACACATCGACCAGTTTCACCCGGTACGGTTCATCTCCGATATAACCGGTTCGGGCGACGCATTGCTTATCGCCGCCGGCGAGGACGGTGTGCTGATTTTCGACATGACCGACCCAGCGGGGATGACCCTCATGCAAGTCATACAGACCCCGAATTACGCGCGCCGCGCGAAAGGACTTGGCAAGTACTTGTATGTGGCGGACATGGCAGGCGTGTGTATTTACGGACTCGACGAAATGGAAGGTATGTTCGATGCGGATTAACCGGAAAGATTTCCTGAGGATAACCGGGCTCGCCGGGCTGGGACTCGTCGCGGGATGCGGCGGCGCCGGCGGGATCGATGACACGACGATTCCGCCCGATATTCCGAAGCCGCTCGAGGAATACAAGGATTACAAGAATCTGCTTGGCGATATCCACGTGCACTCCGTCGTTTCCGACGGCGATGAATCACCCGACTTCGCGCTTCGCTACGCGAGGGATGTCTCGCGCCTCGATTTCTGCAGCCTCAGCGACCACGCCGAGCCGATAGCGGAGTCGAATTTTGTCGCGATGCCCTACTACCGCACATTGCCCGCCAAATATGACGAACCGGGGAAATTCTGCGTGCTGTTCGGCTTTGAATGGACGAGCGGCGAACATGGGCATCGATGTGTATACAGCCTCGACAACCAGATACCTATCCTCCCATCCAGGGACCCGGCGTATAAATATATCGAGGATTTCTGGGACGACCTTTCGGGATACGATGTCATCGCGATACCGCATCACCCGATGATACCCTCGACTCATAATTGGTGGGAGATCGAGAATCCGGGCCTCGAAAGACTGGTGGAATTCTATTCGAAGTGGGGGCTGTCGACGCATCCGGACAATCCGCGGCCGGTGCCGTATTCCGTTTCCGCGCACAGCGTTTTCGAAGCGATGCGTAACGGCAGGCGGTTCGGGCTCATCGGTTCGACCGACACACACCTGACCCGTCCAGGAAGCAGGCTGCTCGAATGCCGCGATGGTGTTCTTGAATACCCGCAGCCCGGTCTGTGCGGCGTATGGGCCGAATCGCACACTCGCGAGGCGATATACCGCGCGTTGAAAAACCGCCGGTGCTATGGCATGAGCGGTACACGGGTGAACCTGCAATTTACGGTGAACGGCGCTGTGATGGGCACGGAGATATCATCGTCGACATCGCCGAGTATCGCGTTCAAGGCATCGTCCGAGCAGAAAATAACGCAGGTTTCGATATGGAAGTTCATGGCTGGACAGAACACCGTTATCAAGACCTGGATGCCGAATGCGCTTGAAGCGGAGGGGACGCATGTCGATGCGGCGTTCTCCGGCGATTGTTCATATACTGTCCAGGTCGATCTGGCGAATACCGACATCGCCCTCGCCAGCCCGGTGTGGGTGGCGAAGACCAATCCAATATAGCAGCGAACCGAATTCCCTTAAACAATTGACAGAAGCCGCCCGTATGGTGCCACGGGTACGCCTGGTGCCACGGGTACGCCTGGTGCCACGGGTACGCGAGTCCGCGAGCTTACCCGTGTCCTTGTCCCCTCCCTTCCGCCTTCGCTACGCTTCGTCGGACAAGTACGGTCGGGGCTCGGGCTCACTGAAATAAAATAAACCCGGGTGGCACGGCCAAGCGTCGGCCAACCACCATCATCCTGCCAACCCCTGCGAAGCTTGCCCGTGTCTTAACTCCTCGTTCCGTGCAGTGTCCCCTCCCTGACGGTCGGGGCTCGGGCTCACTGAAATAAAATAAACCCGGGTGGCACGGCCAAGCGTCGGCCAACCACCATCATCCTGCCAACCCCTGCGAAGCTTGCCCGTGTCTTTGTCCCCTCCTTTACGCACTTCCTAATTCATCGCCTGCATGATGGCGAAATTAAGCGCCGAAGCGAATGATACCCATGCCAGGTATGGAATCATGATAATTCCCGCCCAGGGACTGATTTTCCAGAATGCGATAATCGTCGCGAAGATCAAGAACCACAGCGCGACGATGTCTATCATCCCCGCCGACGGGCTGTGCATCGCGAAAAACAAATAGCTCCATACGCCGTTCAGGACAAGCTGCAGGATAAACAGGAACAGCGGGATGCCGCGCTTCGCATCGGCCCTGCGCCACACCATCCACGCCGCGAGCGCCATCAGGATATAGAGAATAGTCCACACCGGGGCGAAAACCGTATTCGGCGGATTCCACGACGGTTTCTGGATCTCCGCGTACCATCCATCGATATTCGGAGTCGTGGCAAGAGAACCGAGGAATCCGGTCCCGAGGCATAGAAGAAGAAGCACTATCAAGCCGAGCGCCTGCTTTGATGTTGACATATCGACCTCCCGTACCGGTTATCCACCGGATGATCACAGGTGATAATGTAACCCAAACGCCGCCGGTATTCCACCATCCCGGGCTTCCCGCGACGGGGGAAAAGAATCCGGCAAGATTAAGTTAGAGTAAAAAATATTCAATCTCATTAAGATAATATTAAGAATATTCGTTAATGAGGGGATCGTCGAACGCGGAACATTTTTACCGCGATACCGATATAAGGCAGGTAACGAATGACCTATTCGGCTGCTCCAAAGGCAAGAGAACGACACGAAAACATCCAGAGACCGTCCACGATATGGCTGCGGCTCGAAAATTTCTTCATCAGGATCGGGCTTCTCTACCCCCAGAAGCCTTTCGGGGAGATGGTTCGAAATGTTCGCGTCGACGAGAGAGGCAAGAGCCTCGTCAGAACGGAGGGAACAATGGTGAAAAAGCCACGGGTACTTTCATTCCCGCAGGAACTGAATAACGAGATTGCAATCGTTACTCCAATGAACATAAACCAGGCGGCGGCGCCCGGAGACATGCTCAAGTCCGGGCGGAGCATCCTGTGCAATTTCAACGGGATCGACAAGAAAAACCTCGATCAGGTACGCTTCTTCCTTATGGGTGTGGTCTATGCCATCGGCGGGACATGCAAGAGGATCAACGACTCGATATACCTCTTCACCCCCGCGACGATGGATGTCATCAACTGCGACAGCGACAAGCAGCCTTTCAGGAGGGATAAAAAGGATATCACCGAGTCCGAAGATGTGATGGATCAGTTCTTCGGAACTTGAACCACCCGGGCCGCCGGGTCGTCTTAAGACCCGGATAACCAATCTCGGCCATACAAGCCTTAGATAAAGCCTGACAAACCACGAACCTCCCTTTCTGGGGGGTTTGTGCTTTTGCGGCATTATCCAAGGCGCCTCATCGAGATAGTGAAATTTTTCGCAATCTTTTACCCATTATATTGACTTGGTAATTCATCGGCGTTAAAGTATCCGCTTGTACGAGCGGAGGCGGAACACGATTCCGCTTTTCCATAGGAAGGACAAGTTATGGATAAGATAACCGAGATCCGCTGGCATGGCCGGGGAGGCCAGGGAGCGAAGACGGCCGCGACCCTGCTTGCGGAAGTGGCGTGCACCGAAGGCAAGTATTCGCAGGGATTCCCGGAGTACGGCCCGGAACGCATGGGCGCCCCGATGAAAGGATATACGCGGGTTTCCGAGGCCCCAATCCACGTGCATAGCGGGATATACCACCCGGATATCGTCGTCGTACTCGATGAGACCCTGTTCGAAGTAGTGGATATTCTCGAAGGGCTTCCGGATGAAGGAATCCTGCTGGTCAACACGCCGTGCAGTCCCGCCGAGCTGAGGACCAAGTACAGTGTTAAGAAGCGGAAGGTGTTCACATCCGAGGCGACCCTCATCTCCATCGAGGAGCTCGGACGCGACATGCCCAACACACCGATGCTTGGCGCCCTTGCCAAGATCGCCGGTACACCGAAGCTCGATACACTCCTCAAAGATTTGGAGCACAAATTCAGCCACAAATTCTCCAAGAAAGTTGTTGATGACAATATCAGGGCTGTAAAGAGAGCATACGAGGAGGTGAAAGGGGAATGAAAGAAAAAGGATGGAAAGACCTCCCCACGGGCGGGATTATCGAAGAGCCGGGCAACGCGACCGAGTACAGGACGGGTTCCTGGCGGACATACCGGCCCGTATGGAGCGAGAAGAAATGCATCCAATGCTTCGCTTGCTGGATTTTCTGCCCCGATGACTCCATCGAGGTGAAGGATGGCAAGATTGCAGGCATAGACCTCTATCACTGCAAGGGCTGCGGAATATGCGCCACGGAATGCCCAGATAAGGCAAGCGCTATCGAGATGAAGCTCGAAGCTGAATGCGAGCTTGAGGAAAACAAGGGCTAAGGCCGAGAGGAGCAAACAATGTCAAGGGTATCACTTACTGGAAATGACGCCGCCGCCCTCGCACTCAAGCAGTGCAGGCCCGATGTCGCCGCGGCTTATCCGATTACGCCACAGACCGAGATGATGCACAAGTTCGCGGAGTATGTCGCGGACGGCAAGGTTCACACGAACCTCGTGCTGACCGAGAGCGAGCATTCGGCGATGAGCGCCAGCGTGGGCGCGGCCGCCGCCGGGGCCCGGGTAGGCACGGCTACGGCATCGGCCGGACTCGCACTGATGTGGGAGATCACCTACGTCGCCTCCGCCATGCGGCTGCCCATCGTGATGGCGGTCATCAACCGTGCGCTCAGCGCCCCGATAAACATCCACTGCGACCATTCCGACAGCATGGGATGCCGGGACGCCGGC
The DNA here is from genome assembly GCA_964608735.1 of uncultured Planctomycetota bacterium. GTDB lineage: Bacteria > JAJVIF01 > JAJVIF01 > JAPKYR01 > CAZSPL01 > CAZSPL01. The sequence continues at coordinate 70,369 of CAZSPL010000001.1, forward strand.
TGGGTTCAGATTCACAGCGAAAATGCCCAGGAAGCATACGACAACGTCATCCAGGCATTCAAGATCGCCGAGAATCCCGATGTCATGCTGCCGGTGATGGTCTGCTTCGACGGATTCGTCCTTTCGCACACGCAGGAAGTACTCGAGACGCTCGACGACGACGCGGTGTGGAAATTCGTCGGTGAGTACAAGCCGGTGCATTCGCTGCTCGATATCGAGCATCCGAAGACATTCGGCGCGCTCGATCTGCAGGACTATTATTTCGAGCACCGCCGCCAGCAGTGGGAAGCGCACAAGCATGCATTCCCCGAGATCGGAAAGGTCGGCAAGGAATACGGCAAATTATCGGGACGCGAGTACGGCTATATGACGCCATACCATATGGACGACGCCGAAGTGGCGATGATATGCCTCGGCTCGACGTGCGGTACGGCCGGCGTCACGGTCGACATGCTCCGCGAGAAAGGCAAGAAGGTCGGGCTTATCAAGCTGCGGGCGTTCAGGCCGTTCCCGAACGACATGCTCGCCGATGCGCTTCAGAACGTGCGCAAAGTGATAGTGCTCGACCGCTCGATGGCGTTCGGTACGCGCGGCGGTCCGCTGGGCTTGGAAGTGCGCGACGCGCTCTATAAAAAGCCAAAGATGCCGGATGTCGTGAATTACATTTACGGCCTTGGCGGACGGGATATCAATGTGGAGCAGATAGCGAAAGTCTTCGAGGACAACCTCGATCCGAAATTCAAGATGGACGCCGTCGGCTTCATAGGTCTGCGTGAATAATCGGGGGCAATATCAAGGTTGCTCCATTTTATAAGAGAGGAACTCAAATGGCAGTTAACGTAAAGACCCTGAAAGAGATTGCCGGTAAAACCGAGAAATATACCTCCGGGCATCGTGCCTGCGCCGGATGCGGGTGCAGCGTGGAGGTCTCACAGGTCATCAAGGCCGTGGAGAACGACCTGGTGGTCGGGTTCGCCACGGGATGCATGGAAGTGGTCACGACCATTTTCCCCTACACCGCATGGAATACGCCATACATCCATTCCGCATTCGAGAATGCGGCCGCCACGGTCAGCGGTGTTGAAGCGGCATACCAGTCGTTGAAGAAGCAGGGGAAGATAGACAAGAACAGGAAGATAAACTTCGTCGCTTTCGGCGGCGACGGCGGCACCTATGATATCGGATTGCAGTCGCTTTCCGGGGCGATGGAGCGCAATCACGACATGCTCTACGTATGCTACGACAACGAGGCGTACATGAATACGGGGATACAGCGTTCGAGTTCGACGCCGCTCGGCGCCGCGACATCGACCGCCCCCGCCGGCGAGGTCATCCCCGGCAAGCAGCAGAATCGCAAGAACCTTACCGACATCATCGCGGCGCATCACATACCCTATGTAGCGCAGGCCAGCCCGCATAACTGGATGGACCTGATGCGGAAAGTGCGTCGCGGTCTTGAACTCGAAGGCGCGGCGTTCATCAATGTGCTCGGGACATGCTTCCGCGGATGGCGATTCCCCATGGAGCGCTCGATAGACATGTGCCGGCTCGCGACGGAGACCTGCTTCTGGCCGCTGTTCGAGGTAGAATACGACCGCTGGAAGCTGAATTACCAGCCGAAAGAGAAGCTTCCGATTACCGAGTGGATAAAGGACCAGGGGCGCTTCAAGCACCTGTTCAACGATAAGAACAAGCATATCATCGACGCGTTACAGGAAAACGTCGACCGCAATTGGGAATTACTCATGTGGCGCACGGGCAAAGGCGAGTGCCCCGCGTTCGCAATCGAGGAGAAAAAATAAGTCGGGACTGTCCCGACTTTTCCGTTACTTTTTTCACAAGGCGCGTTGCAAAGCCCCTGCAGAGGCTAAAAAGCCGGGACTATCCCGACTTAATTGAGGAGGAACCGAATATGTATATCGATGCACCGGACGGGCGCAAGCCGGTCGGAGTACTGATGATTGAGCACCGGCTAATCGAGAGAGCGCTGGATATCCTGGAATCGCACATCAAGAAGCCGGACACCCAACCCGATGTTATAGCTTACTCCCGGATTATCGATTTCTTCGGCACTTACGCCGATGCCACGCATCACGGAAAAGAAGAGGATATTCTCTTCATCGAAGCCGACAAGAAGGCCCTGCCCGAGGAGCTTGTAACGATACTCGCGGAACTAAGGCGCGAGCATATCAAGTTCCGCGAATACCGCTCGATAATGGAAAAAGCGAACCGGGAAATCGCGGACGGCCGCACCGAAGCGGTCGCGGTGTTATATTCAACGGCAGCCGAGTTCATCCCGTTATTAAGGCGGCATATCGTGAAGGAAGATAAGATATTCTTCCCGGGATTCAACGCAATGCAACATGACGAGGAGAGGAAAGCGATGCTGGAAAGCTTCAAGGCATTCGACGTTGAGCGCATTCATGAGACGTACAGGCTGGTGGTAGAGAGGTACAGTCAGGATTAGTCCAATCGCCAAGTTTAATAATATGCGCATCCAGCGTTGAGATTTGCTATATTTAAGCGAATCGCGCAAGCGATTTTCGTCTGATGAAAGCGCGGCGCGATTGAACCGGATTACTCTTGAAAGCGTGATTTCGTAATGGATGTAAACGACCATATAGAAGAATCAAAGGAAGATAAAGCCTGCAAGAAAAAGGGCAACCGGCCCATGATCACGGGCATCATCATAATCGCCTTCATCATTGGAGGTTTTTTCGGGACACGCTGGCTTATCCACCGTTTTAATTACACATCGTCCGATGACGCGCAGGTAAACGCCGACCTCATTTCCCTCAGCTTCAAAGTGCCGGGAAGGATACGGGAGATATTCGTATCGGGCGGCGACGAGGTGAAAGCCGGACAGAAAATTGCCGAGCTGGACCCGGCGGATTACCGCATCGCGCTCGAAAAAGTGGAGGCATCGCTGGAAGTCACGCGCAAGGACCTCGCGATAGCCGAGTCATCGCTCGAACTAACCCGTACGCGCACGGAGATAGGGGTCCTACAGTCGTCGTCGTCCCTCGACCAGGTGGAGGGAAGCGTCTCCATCTCATCCACCCAGCAGGACATCAATCTCGTGCGGCTGCAAAACGACGCGGACCGCGCCGAGATAAACATGGAGCGCGCGGAAGATATGTTGGATGAAGTGCGTCCGCTCGAAGAACAGGCGCGGGCCGACCGGGACCGGGCGGAAAATTTATATGCGAGCGGTGTTATATCGAAGGAACAATGGGAGCAGGCATCGACGCAGGCCGAGGTCATGAAGGGGCGGTTATCGCAGGCGGAACAGGGACTGGCCGATGCCGCGAAACAGCTCGAAACCGCGAAGGCCAATCTCCAGTCAGCGGGGATCGACAAGACGCGGGTTGATATAGCCCAGCAGGACCGGGAGAAAGCGAGCCTTTCGCTGACACTTTCGAAAGAGCAGCAGCAGGAAGAAGTACGTATGGCCGAGCTCAACGTGGAGAGCCTCAGCGCAAAACTCGCCGAACTCGAGGCGCAGGTCGAACAGGCCCAGGCATCCCTCGCCGAAGCGGTCATCTACAGCCCGGTGGACGGCATCGTCGCAAGGAATTTCTCGCTCGCCGGCGAATTCGTGTCCCCGGGCAAGCCGGTGAGCTTCGTGGTGGATACAAGTTCGATATGGGTCAGCGCGAATATCGTGGAGAAGAAGCTCGGTAATTTCAAAGTCGGTTCGAAGGCAAGAATCACCGTGGACGCGATCCCGGGTGTGGCATTCGACGGCGAAGTTGATTCCATCGGTGCCGCGACAAACGCCAAATTCGCGCTGATCCCCCAGAGCAACCCGACGGGACAATTTATCAAAGTGGCGCAGAGAGTCCCGGTGAAGATCATTTTCTCGGGCGATGTGTCACAGCTCAAGCCCGGGATGAGCGCCGTTGTATCGATAAAGAACGAACGATAACACCATGCCGTGAACAATAAATTCCTAAACCGTTTGAATTCCCAGGAAGACGCCGACAAGCGGAAATGGGCGGTGCTCGTCACCGTCATGGTCGGCGTATTCATGGCCATTATCGACAACAGCATAGTCAACGTCGCCCTTCCCAACATGACAACCACTTTCGCCACCAACATGGACCTCATCAGGTGGGTGGTGGAAGCATATGCCATGTCATACGCCATCTCGACGCTCACGATGAGCTGGCTTCGCGAGAGGGTCGGCATACGGGTGGCCTTCATCACGGGCCTGCTGCTCTTCACGACGGCGTCGGCGTTTTGCGGCATCGCGTGGAACCTCAGCACGATGATCGTATTCCGCATAATCCAGGGGATCGGCGGGGGGCTGATGCTTCCCACGGGATTCACGCTTATCACCGAGAGTTTCCCCCCGCATCAGCGCGGTACGGCATTCGGTTTGTTCGGGATCGTGATCGTATTCGCGCCGTCGCTCGGGCCGACGCTCGGCGGCTACCTTACCGATTCCGTCAACTGGCGCTATATCTTTTATATAAACATACCCGTGGGAGTGGTGACGTTTTTGATGGCCACGGCGACGATAAGGGAAACGAAGACGCTGAAGCCGGGGCCGTTCGATCTATGGGGATTCATCGGCCTCGCGGCGTTCCTCGGGTGCCTTCTCACGGTGCTTACTAACGGGCAGCGGGAAGGCTGGGGGTCCGATTACAGCCTGTCGTTTTTCGCATTATCAGTCATCGGCCTGCTTCTGTTCCTCGCGGTCAGCCCGAGGAAGAAGAATCCGATTTTCGATTTGAAGATATTCCGTAATTTTCATTTTTCGATGATCGCCATCCTCAACCTTGCGCGGGCGAGCGCGCTGTTCGGGCGGATATTCCTGCTGCCGATGTTCTTCCAGAACATGCTCGGATACTCCGCCACCACTACCGGGCTGCTTCTCGCGCCGGGCGCGCTGGTGTCCGGGGTTGTGGCGCCGATAACGGGTCCGCTTGTCGACCGCTACGGGCCGAAGTTCTTCATATTCGCGGGACTCATCATCTCGGGGCTGGCGAATTTCATGTATTTCAAGCTCGATGTCAGGACATCCTATATCGGGCTGCTGATACCGACGATAATATTCGGATTCGGTATGGGGATGCTGAACACGCCGATAACCGCGACGGCGATGAACGTCGTGAGGCGCGAGCAGATAAGCCAGGTGTCGACGGTGTTGAGCGTGATAATGCAAATCGGCGGCGCGTTCGGCGTGGCGTTGCTGGGTACCGCGATGTATGACCGCGCGGCGTTTCACCAGGCGGTGTTCGCGGAGAATGTCACGCCATACAGCCATGCGGCGCAATCGGCGCTTGAGAACATGCAACACGCGAGCGAGGGTCTCGGGGCATCGGCATCGCAGGCATCCGGCCAGGCGCAGGTGTATTTCGGCACGATGCTGTCCCAGCACGCCACGATAGCGGGGTACCAGGATACATTCATCCTTACGGGGCTGATTACCCTTCTCGCGCTCATCCCGGCTCTCGGCTTGCTCAACGTCAAAGCCCCCGAGCGCAAATAATCGGGACTGTCCCGGCTTTTTTATGTATACTCAGGCGGGAGCAGCGCGATGCAACGCAGAGTTACCGGCATAAGGGAAATTCGCAAAGAAATGTGGCAGATGTTCGTCAGCCCGGCGACGGCTGTTTATCTCGTCGCCAAGGGGGAGAAGGGGTATACGGTATACAAGGAAATCCCGAACGTAATCGACCTTGAGAACATGAGCGGGGAAGTGAAATATCGCTACGAGGCGACATTGCGCGAATTCCCCAGGGAAGGCGACAGCCTGGAATTATCTTGAGTGGAATGAGACCGCACACTAAAGTGTGCGGCACCCGCTCTCCATGCGGTTAACAAAATCCTCAAAATCCGACCTTATAACCTGCTTCACATGACCCAGCGACGGCAGAACACCCCTGAAGTACAACATTATATCAAATTCTTTGCCCTGGCCTTCGTAAGGATTCTCAGCGCCTTGCTTGAAAACCGTGATAGTGGTTTCAATTGTACTGCCCACTGATACCGGGCCTCGCATGTAATCATCTGAACGGCTGTACGTATATCCTAACGCCTTGAGCCTGGGATAGTATTCATACATCGTCTCGTCAATTGCCTTTATCCTCTCCCTGACCATGCTTGTAACGTCATCGGGGCTCAGATGATATTCCCGATCCGGATGACCGGGTATTCCAAATCCCGCGGTATTCAACTCGAGCAGGATGGATCTTATATGCCCCACCCAGGACTTCCAGCATTCACTCTCCATTATCTCGCGTTTCATTTTCTCAGAGTACGGGAAGGCAGGCGATGCCGGCTTGATACGATAATAACTCGTTTCACAGCAATAACAGGTTATTACATTTTTCAACCAGAAGAATGGAAAGAAATATCCGTTGAAAAAGACATCGCAACCGCAAACAGTACATTTTTTCATAGGGG
>CAZSPL010000002.1:0-33083 GCA_964608735.1 uncultured Planctomycetota bacterium
GCTCGAACAGCCTGTACATTTCCTCGGGGGATTTATAATAGAGGTTGGTTCCCTCGAACTGGAGCCTGTCGGCGTCTGTGAGCTTCTTCCCGGTCTGAATGCAGAGCATGACATCCTGGTATTTCGCGTCGCCGGAATCGAGATAATGCGCGTCGTTCGTGGCAACCAGGCCGATTCCCTTCTCGTCGGCGAGCCGCTTAAGCAGCGGCATGACCTTCTTCTCGTCGGCGATGCCATGGTCCTGCATCTCGATGAAGAAATTTTCGATGCCGTATGTCTGCAAGTACCAGTTGGCCGCAAGGGTCGCGGCATCAAGATGTCCCATGTTCAGCAGGCGGGGGATTTCCCCCTGCAGGCAGGCGGTCATCGCGATAATGCCGTCGCTGTGTTCGCGAAGCAGCTTCTTGTCGACCCGGGGGCGGTAGTGGAATCCGTCTTTATATGAAGCGCGTACGAGCTTGAGGAGGTTGAGGTAGCCCGATTTGTTTTTACATAAAAGCACGAGGTGGCTGTTATGCTGCGCTTCGCCATCCTTCCTGTCCTCGAGGGATTCCGTGACATAGAATTCGCATCCGACAATCGGCTTGACCCCGGCTCGATTGCAGCATTCGACGAATTCCATCACGCCGTACATGCCGCCGTGGTCGGTCAACGCGACGGCGGGCATGCCGTATTCGACGGTTCGCTCGGCAAGCCGGTTTATCCTGATGATGCCATCGAGGATGCTGTATTCCGAGTGGACGTGAAGGTGTACGAATGGCTGTTTCAAGCGTTATCCCTTGTCATCGGTATCGAGATATTCAATCAGTGCGACAGCGGTATCGCATACGGTGTCCCTGACGCCCTTCGCGCGGGCGGCTTCTATCGCGGGCAATGCCTCGACGTCGCCGAACTCACCGAGTGCGCGTACAATCGATGTCAGGACCTGGGTGGTATTCTCCTTGTCCACACGCAGCATCAACTGTTCGAGGGCTTCCGGCCGGTCCTTCATCCTGCCCAGGGCGGTCGCGGCGGATGAGCGGAGCATGTAGTTGATTTCCGACTCCCCCTTGAGCGTTTCGACAAGTAAAGCATATGTTTCATCGGACGTGAAATAGCCGAGGCTTTCAATCGCTTCCCGCCTCGTGTGCTCGTCATCATCGTCGTTACGCGCGATGCCGAGGAGGAACTGCTCAGCCCCGGAGTAATGCATCTCGGCAAGGGCGTGGAATGCGGCATACCGGAGATTCGAATCGAACCCCGGGTCCGATGCAATCTGCATGAGCCGCTGCCCGGCAGGCTGATATTCCGCCGAACCAAGGGCATATGTCGCCGGAATGGAAGTAATCGAATCTGGATACGCCGCGTCGATTATTGAAAGATATGCCTGCAGACGTGATTCATCCGCGAGCCTGCCCGCGGCATCGCCGACAGCGACACCAACTTCATATGATGTATCGACGAACATTTTTTCAAGATGGTCCAGGGCGAGGATGTCGCCGATCTGACCGAGGATATCGGCCGATGCCGCCCGGACCTCCGCCCGCCTGTCGGAAAGGGTTTCAATTATAAGGTCGAACGCGGTATCGCCCCGGCGGATAAGTTCGATCCTCGCGATTGGAGCGAGCAGGTCGACATATTGCAGCGCATCTATAAGCACGCGTGTACCTGGGTCGCCCTTGAGAGCAATGGCGGCATCGAGCGCCGCGAGTTTGACTTCCTTGCCGTAATCGAGCAGGGCGTTTATGAGAAATGTCGATTCCTGCTCCGGCTCGAAGTATTTCATCCCCGCTTTTATCACATCCGCTTTCTCGAAGACTTCACCGGCGTTGATATATATCCGGTTGATGATCCCGGGATCGATATCGACATCACGCGCGGACAGGAAACGCAGCGCCTGCACCTGTACGGCAGGGGAATTATCATCGAGCATCGGTTGGACTATTCCCGGGTCAATATCAATGTTCAGATCGGTAATCACCTTGAGCGATTCCGCCACCTGGTTCGAATCGCCTGAGGAGAGAGTGCCGATGAGCGCCGGCGCGAAATGCTCCGGGTTCGATTCGATATTCTCATATGCGGCGCTCGCGATATCCGGGTCCGGGTCGGCAATGCGCGATACGACAAATTCCGGGTTACGGCTCGATTCGACCTGCCCGCGAATCCGCGCGGGTTCGCCCGCCTTATACGCGTCGAGAATCAGCACCGCGACAACGGCCAGGACCAGCAGAATATAACGGTAATCGATATAGGAGAAAAATGTCCGCAACTATCAGTCCATCTCCATCCGCAAATGAAAGAATAATAGTATATGACTTTTTACATGGGCGCGGGGATATTGTAAAGGGAAAAACGGTTGAAATTGAATAAAAGGGTCAGAGCGCGGCGATGAGGTCGACCGTAGTGCGGATTGCCGTATCGAGACAAACCGGCAGCCTCTTGAAATCCGACAGGGCAAGATTATGCACGCCGGGGTCAATGGTTATGACTTCGCAATCGAAGTCGGCGTTGATTACCATCTGTTCGAGCATACTAATATGGAGCTTGGTGAATTCATGCCCGATGATATCGTATGACTCGGCGATGGACTTGATGATATTCGTCCGCTGGTTTGCGAATTCGCCGGAGTAGCTTATATTCACGCCGACAAGCAGCAGTCCGCGGGTCTCCCTCCCGGCATGGTAGTCGTCACAAAAATGGGAGAATGCAGTAAGCACCGGGAAATTCTCGGCGATGCCGCCGTCGATGTATACCTGGCCGTTGAGCCTCTTCGGCCTGAACATAACCGGCGTCGCGAGGGATGCCCGGAGCATATCAACCAGAGTACCTTTCTCGATATTCGTTTTGCCGCTGCATTCCTGTGTTATCTCTATCGTGTCCGGTTTTTTGCCGACTCGAAGTATCGCCTTGCAGTTCTGGGAGCGATTGTATGCCAGTATCCTGAGGTCGCGTAAATCGATAAGCGGGTTATCGGCATGGCCGACAAGGCTGCCAAGGTATTTTTCGAGCTTGTTGCCGGTCAGGAATCCCGCTTTCTCGGCATTCATGGACGGTATCAGCGCCCTGAAAGCGGTGAAGAGGAAATATTCATAGATCTGTTCCTTCCTGAGCGACAGCATCGCATCCTCTATATCCGACGCTTTCAGGCCGGAAGCCCAGAGTCCGCCGGCGATGCTTCCCGCTGAGACGCCCCACAGTTCATCGACATGGATCTTCAGCAACTCGAATATATGAAGCAATGGAAGATGGCATATGAGCCTTAGCCCTCCGCTGGAAAGAACAATGATGACCTTGCGGCCTTTCGCTTTTTCGCGAAGCGCCGAAAAACTCACGGCGGAAGAGTCTATCTGCTCAAGCATGCTCATTCGAACAACCAGGTAACAAAGGAGCAATTATAGTTGCCCCCGTAGAATAGAATCAAGATACAGCCTGCAGGAATCACCTATCAGATGAAACACCAGTTAATGTAATCGAAGCTTTAAGCAAATCGATTATCATCGAATGGGGCGCTTGAACGTGTGCGCGAACCATTCTTCATCGAGCACGACAACGGCCGGACGTCCGTGAGGGCAATTGAACCCGCGGCGTCCGCCGAGGTGCCCCGCCAGCGCGCTTATTTCTTCACGGCTGAGACTTGTACCGGCTTTGACCGCCGCTTTACATGACGCGCTGACCATGAATTTTTCTTCGAACTTGTCCCCCTTGAGTTCTCCCACTTCATCGAAAAGCTCCAACAGATGCCGCTTGATATCCGCATGCCCGATGAAATGCGGAAGCGCCCTCACGATAAAAGTCCCGCCGCCGAAGTCCTCGAGCTCGTAGCCCATCCTCGAAAGGAATCGCCCATTCTCGCGGATTATCTCGCCGGCTTCCGGGGTGAATTCGACCGTCAATACGAAAAGCAGCTTCTGCGATGCGGCCCCCTTGTCAGCGGCATTCCTGAATTCCCTGTAGATGATCGTCTCATGGAGGTTGTGCTGATCGGCGATATATACGAGGCCGTCCTTCTTCAGGATGATGTATGTGTTATAAGCCTGTATCGCATCACCGAGACCGACGGAAGCCGTTTGAGCGTCCTCGCCCGCGACGTGTATCGTTTCGACGGAAGCTTCGCGGGATGTTCTGATTTCAGTTGGAAGATATTGCTGTCCCGATGAGGGGGTTCTTCGATCGTGGGATATTTCATCAAGGATTTCTTCGAGGGTCCCGGGATATTTTCTCTTCGGCTGATAGGACACGAATGACGTCGTTTCGCCCGTGTTGTCGCCCTCGAATTGCCCGACCGCGCCAATCGGGGTGGAATCTTCGATATGCGGCGATCCCTCACCCGGCTCGAAATTATCACCGGTCGGGACATCACCGACTTCCCGCCGCAGGGCTTCGGTGCAGGCGCGCTGAACGCCGTCGTACACGGCCCTCGGAGCGGACAGCCGTACTTCGCGCTTATGCGGATGCACGTTGACATCGACCGTGGCGGGATCGATGGATACATCGAGTATGCACAGCGGTTTGCGTCCCGGCTGAATCCGTCGTTCGAAGGCGCGTTCGAGCGCGAGCGAAAGACCGATGTCGAAAATAATCCTGCCGTTGATAGTGAAATTCTGGTCCTTGCGCGTGGTGCGGTTCAGTTCGGTATCCGAAATCTGCCCCTTGATGCCGACCTGCTGGTCCCTGAATACAACCGGGATGAAATGGCGCGCCTCATTCTTGCCGAATACCGAGAGGAGGACATCCTGTATGCCTGCGCCGGAAGTCTGGAGGTTCAGCCTGCCGTCGTGGATTAGCTCGACCGCAATATGCGGATAGGCCAGGGCGAATCGAGTTACCACTTCGGCGCACCGGGCATATTCCGCCGATGACGATTTGAGGAATTTGCGTCGCGCGGGCGTGTTGTGGAAGATTGAGTTGGCTTCGATCGATGTCCCCACCGGATGCGCGACAGGCTTGATTTCCCTTTCGCCGTTGACGAACCGAAGCGATGTCCCGGCATCCTCCCCCCTGTGGCGCGTGCGAAGCTCAAACTGCGTCACGGTGGCGATGGAGTAGAGGGCTTCGCCCCTGAATCCGAGCGTGCCGACATTATCGAGGTCGTCGATGTCGTGGATCTTGCTTGTGACGTGGCGGTCCATCAAAAGGGGTACATCCTCGGCGGCGATGCCGATCCCGTTGTCGGTAATCTTGATGCCGGTAAGTCCGCCGTTTGACAGCTCGACGGTGATACGCATCGCGCCGGCATCGATGGCATTCTCCACCAATTCCTTGACGACCGACGACGGGCGGTCGATAACCTCGCCCGCGGCGATACGCTTGATCGTCTCGCTATCCAGTTTTCGTATAATGCCCAATCGATACGACCTTCGAACATCGCTCTTCGCTGACATTGCATTGTAGCAGGGAACAGGGGGGAGGTAAAAGAGAAGGATATGCAGAACCCGCCCTATACTGCAAGGGCGGGTTCAGCAAGAAATGATCGAAAAAGGGTAGTTGCAATTTCAGCTTTTAATATACTATCGAACTTAAGCTCCCGCAAGGGGAGTTAAGGAATATTTATCAGACTTTTATTCAGCGCCTTCCGCGGGTTCCGTCTCCTCGGGAGGCTCGGCCGCTTCAGGCACGGTGTCTTCCATCGGCGCGGTCGGGGCTTTCGCGATAAGCGGTGCTACGATTTTATCAAGCTCCTCGAAATCGTGCCCGCCCTGTCCCTTGTAGACGATGAACCCGTCGCGGTCTATGAAATAGGTGGTCGGGAATACGGACGGTTCTTTCCACAATGGAGTGTCGCTGTCCTTGGCTATACCGACGATGAATGGCTGTGGGTTCTGGTCGATGAAATTCTGCACCTCTTTTATCCCGGGGTCGGTGTTCATCCCGATGATGTTGATATCATCGCCGTACTTCTCCCTCAGCGTCGCGAAATGCGGGAACATCTTGCGGCATGGCGAGCACGCGACGAACCAGTAGTCGACGATGAGAACCTTTCCCTTGAAGTTGTCGGGGGTGAGGGTCTGGCCATCAAGCGTTTTAATAGTGAATTCAATCTTCTTGCCGATTATCGGGTCTTTCTGACCGGCGTCGTTTGTATCCTTGTTTTTTCCCCCGCCATTGCAGGCAGGCGTAAGGGCAAAAATCATGATGAGGAATAAAATCAGGACTATTCTTGTTGCTTTCATATCCATCTCCTACGAAACAGGTGACTTAGTTATATCCTTGCCGGTTTCCTTTTTCAAGCGCCTGAAGATTTCAGACGCGGATTCCAGTCCCGCGATTTCATAATTGAGGCTCCCCATCTGGCATGCGTTTATGCACTGCATGCACCTGATGCAGTCCCCGGACATGACTTCCTTGTGCGGTATGATGTCGACAGGGCATACGGACGCGCACGAGTTGCAGTCATCGCACCGGGCTTCATCGACGCGTATGCGCAGGATCGAGTTACGGTTGAACATCGACCAGAACGCGCCAAGGGGGCAGGTGGTACGGCAGAAGGGGCGTTTCGAGATTATCATCCAAAGAATGAAAATTATCAGGATAGTCAGCTTGATAGGGAAATAGACTTTCAACTGGTCCCTCAAGCCGGCATCGGCGGAAATCAGCGGTATGCCGCCGACAAGGGTTCCCGAGGGGCATATGGTCTTGCAGAACCATGGTCCCAGGCCCATGCCGTATTCATCGACGAGGAATATCGGCAGAAGCACCACCGCTACTACGAGGACTATGTATTTCAAGTATTTCAGGAACCCGGGAATTCGAAGGCGTATGGGGGAGGGGATTTTATACATCAAGTCCTGGAACAGGCCGAACGGGCACAACCATCCGCACGCGGCGCGTCCGACCGCCGCGCCTATCATCCCGAGAAATCCGATGATGTAGAAGCCGATGAGGTCGAGGGAACCTGCGCTGAAATTGTTCTTCGAATTGTTCAGCCAGAACTGGAACGCTCCCACCGGGCAGGCGGCGATCGCCGAGGGGCATGAATAGCAATGCAATCCGGGGATGCAGGTCGATTTAATCTGCCCCTGGTAAATGGTGGCGGTCTTGTCCCTGAATGTCAGATAGAATCCGGGCCACCATGAATTGAATACGAGAAGGGATGAAAACTGCACGAACCTTCGCGCCCTGGAATCCGGTTTCACTTCGAGGTCGCATTGCAGGCATCGGTTGGCTTCGCGTACCGCATCATCCTCGGAATAAACGACCTCCACATCATCGAATGTATTCCTCCTTTCGGAAGCCGCTCGTTGCCGGATTGGGGTCCGGTCGAGGGAGAAAATCTCACCCCCGAGGCCATATTTCCTGTATCCGGGATGCTTCTTCGGAACGGGCAGCGGCACGGGCCTTACGGTCTCGCCGCGAAGATATTGGCCGATGGATGCGGCGGCGATCTTCCCGGCGGCGATGGCTTCGATGAGCGATGCCGGCCCTGAAACGCAGTCGCCGCCGGCGAATATTCCTTCTGCCGACGTGGCAAGGGTTCCCGGGTTGACCGAGATCCCTCCCCAGGGCTCGACATGCACTGGAAGGTCGCTTGTATCGATCAACGATTCGGGATGCTCCCCAATCGCGACGTAGATCCTGTCCGCGATGTAGCTCGATGTGATGGATTCATCGAACTTGTGCACCAACCTTCCCTGGTCGTCTATCGTATCGACGAAGCGCTTGAATGTAATCCGCTTCGCGCCGTTGATTTTCTCGATCCTGACGGGCATCCACCCGATGTTGATATTGACGCCCTCGGCTTCGGCGGCGGCTATTTCGCCGGGCATGGCGCGCATATGCTCGCGTCGCCTGCGGTAGAATATATCGACATCCTTCGCGCCGAGACGTACCGCCGTGCGCGCTACATCCATCGCCGCGTTACCGCCGCCGATTACCGCCACGCGTTCGCCAACCGAGACGTTTTCGCCGGTCTTAACTTTGTTCAGCAATTCGAGCCCGCTCTCGACGCCGGGAAGTTCCTCCCCATCGACAGCGAGCTTCCAGTCGGCCCATGCGCCGGTGGCTATGAAGACCGCATCGAAACTTTCGTTCAGCTTTTTCAGTGAGAAATCGCGTCCGAGGGCCTGGTTGCATTTAATCTCGACCCCCGAGGCAAGGATATTATCGAGGTCGAATTGGAAGTCGTCCCGGGGCAGGCGGTAATCCGGGATGATCGCGGCGAGCATTCCGCCGGGCTTTTCGGACGCCTCGAATATAGTGACCGAATGCCCTTCCCTGCACAGGTTGTATGCCGCGGTCAATCCTGACGGCCCGGCACCGACGATTGCCACTTTTTTGCCGGTGGCTGGGACATCGAGCGGACGGGACTTGATCCCGTTCTTCCGGGCATGCTCAATCGCGAAACGCTTCAGCGCCCTGATCGATATCGGTTCGCCGACTTCGCCTGCCCGGCATTTAATTTCGCACGGATGAGAGCATACGCGCCCGCAGGAGAGTCCGAACGGATTATCCGCAAGTATCACGTCGTATGCCTTATCGAAATCCCGGTTCGCGATATGCCGTATATACAGCGCGGCCTTCGTGTCGATCGGGCATGCCGCCTGGCATGGGGGATTCAATCCGAGCGCGCAGATCCCGCCTATGCAAGCTGTTTTGTTTTCAAGGTTTACTGCCATCGCTCACCTACCCTATCCCTATGCATTCAAGACAAATCTTTACGGCTTTACCGAGCATGCTCTGCGGGTCGCCCCACATAATGCCGATAGTGAAGATGATCAGGAATGCGATGAAGATGATGTAAGGCTTCTTATCTTTCATATTCGTCACCTGTTGAGCGGTGATTATAGTACTCAGCCATGGTCCACCGCAAGCCGGGAACAGTCGACATCTAAATTGTATAACCGGATTATTTGCTTTTCGGGTCCATCAGGTTGCAGAGTACATCGGCAACCTCGGGATCAAACTGGGTTCCTTTGCAGCGCTGAACTTCCGCCAGGGCCTTCTCCATCGGGAAGGCATCCCTGTAAGGCCTGTTGCTGGTCATGGCTTCAAATGCATCGGCACAGATGACTATCCTGGTTTCAAAAGGAATTTCATCGCCTGAAAGCCCGTCGGGATATCCCCTGCCGTCCATCCGCTCGTGGTGATTCCTTATGATCATGCGCATCGTCTGGAACAGGTTGCGGTGCATGGGCAGCAGGATTTGTTCGCCTATTACGGGATGCGTTTTCACTATGGCGAATTCCTCGTCCGTGAGCTTGCCTTCTTTTTTCAGTATGCTGTCGTCGATGCCGATCTTGCCGATGTCGTGCATGATGCTTCCGAGCTCGATCTCGTCGACCGCCTTGCCCGCCAGGCCCATTTCCCTCGCGATGGCGATGGAATAAGCGCACACCATGTTGGAATGCCCGACGGTGTAATAATCCTTGGCTTCGAGGGCAAGCGCGAGGCATTCGATGGTGCTTAGGAATCCCTGCGAGATGACTTTTTCGAGTACCGCCGATTCGAAGTGCGAGGCGAAGAACTCGGTGAAATCGGTCACGCGCCGAATCGCGCCCTGATCGAAACCGGCATCGGGATGGCTTCGGAACACGATAGCCGCGAGAAGCTTGTCCTTCCTGATAACCGGCACGCCGATATGGCTGAGTATCCTCGATTTCCCGGGCATCTTCACCGATACCGGGCCGCGAGTGGATGCGATCCTTTCGAACAGAAGGTCGATCTCTTCCCCGCAGGCGGATGGGATCGCGGGCTCGCTGAAATAGCGGCCGACGAAATAGTTGTAGAGCTTCACCCATCCGCGGTCGGCGATTATAGTCTCCCCGAGGGTCGCGATTAAATCAGCCAATCCCTCCTGGTAATCGCTGAGCGCGTTTATCTTCCGGGAGATGGTTTCCAGGATGCTGAGTTTTCTATCGTCCTTCAATCCTTTCATGACGAATCCATCGGAGATGATTCTCCGTGTAATAATATCCGCATCTTCCCACGCGGCGTATCTATCGGATTTTGTTGGACTTAAGCCGAATGCATTTGAGCGGGATTGAATCGGAAGATATCGGATGAAATAACTATGAAGGAGGTGTATCGCGGTCCATCGCTTCATCCTCTTCAACCCGTTCCATGGGGAAAGCGAAATCGACATTGTCCACCATCAGCTTGTATGGCGGGTTCGAGTTCAAGATGAATTCGATGGTATATATGCCGCTTGGCGGATACGACCCATCACTCATCTTGCCGTCCCAGGCAAGCGGGAAGGATTTCCTCGACCTGGCGGGGATTTCGTCGGTGGAAGGCTCATTGCGCGCACGCTTTGTATCGGCGAATCGGAACATCTCGGTTTCGCCGCTGTAAAGCCTCATGTCGGTCTTGAGGGTCGATGCGAATGCAAGCTCCATAGGGGATTTACCGGGATTCGACGCGATCAGGTAGAACCGGAAGGGAGGTGCACCGATCTGTGTCCCTTCGACGATCTCAGCCACCTTGGAGCCCCTGAGAATATTGACAAAAAAGCCCCTCGCCAGTTCTTCATCGGAATATTGCGGTATCACCGGCTTTTTGTTTTCCTGATATGGCTGCCTACGCTTGCTGCATCCATTGAATGTCGCCGTCGCAACAATCATTAATATTAGCGCGGGAACCATAGCCCTTGTTATCAGTCGTTGAATAGTCATAGTGAAATTATAGCACCAAGAAGGGCCCGCGGGTTTTCGCAGGTGATATAATCCATGGGTGAGCAGAAGGCGGATAGCGTTCGTCATACCCCCGCATCCCGGACGGGATGTCCCCGATGCGGCGGGGCTTCCCCTCGGCGCGCTGTACCTCGCCGGGTCTCTTCCCGCGGGATGGGATGCGGTTCTCATCGATGCATACTCCCATCCATCGCCGATTGACGACGTAGTCAAGCGTGTGGCTGAATCGTTGCCCGATGTCGCCGCTATATCGATCCCCTTCTCGGCACAAACCGCGCATCTGCGGGAATTGACAGCGGGCATCAGGGCGGCGATTAAAGATGTGAGTATTATCGCGGGCGGCCCGCATGTCAGCTTCATGCCCGAACGCATACTCGGTGAATTCCCCGAAATAGATATTCTCGTTCTTGGCGAAGGGGAGCGGGTGCTCGATGCGATTCTGACAGGAGTCGGTAAGGAAATGGTGCCGTCGTCGATGGCGGGGATGGCATATCGTGAAGATGGCGGGCCGCGGGTTACGGGGATGCCGGAATTGACCGTTCCACTTGATTCCATCCCCCTGCCCGATTATTCCATCATCCCAGACATTTCATTCTATGCGCCGCGGATTATCACATCGCGCGGATGCCCTTACAAATGCGCGTTCTGCGCCGCGACGAATTTCTGGGGCAAATGGCGCGGGCATTCGCCGCAAAGGGTGGTAGATGAATTCGAGCGGGCGATACACACATTCGGGAAGCGGAAGATTTCCATCGGGGATGATAATTTCACGGTTGACCGGGAACGGGTGATGAATATCTGCGACGAAATCCTCCGCCGGAATCTCGGCATCAATTTCGGGATCTCCGCGCACGTGTCCAGTCTCGATGAGGAGCTGATACAGGCGATGGCATCAGCCGGGATGGATTACCTGTTTATCGGCGTTGAATCAGGCGAGCCGCGTATACGGAGCATCATCGGGAAGGAATTTGATGAATCGAGGCTGAGGCGAATCCTCGATGCATGCGGGCAGCATGGAGTTCATGTGCATGCGTCGTTCATGCTCGGGATCCCCGGGGAAACCGAGGATGACCTCAAAACCACGCTCGCCTATGCATCGAAGCTCAACGCCGGGTCGCTTGGATTCCACATCTTCGACCCGCTGCCGGGCAGTGAGATGGCCTCGGAAGCATGGAGAAATCGTTATGAACTCATGGATGAATCGGATGCGGGTATTTCCATCGACGCCCGGTGCCGTATCAGAACCGGCTCATTGCATCCTCTCACGGTATTGGACTATTATTATCGCGGCCGGGCTATAGCGGCCACGCGCGGTACGGAAGGAGAACAGCCTTAATGAAAGCCAGCATCCAAAGACTGGTAGTAATGATCGTCGTTATAATAACGCTCGGGTCTTTCTCGACGCTGTTCTTCATCGCATATGACAGGATGTCTTTCGCTGAAGCGGTCGCGCTGACGGTGAGCACCCTCTCCACGGTCGGATGGGCGGATACGGCGGAACTCAGCACGCCTTCGCTCGTATTGTGCACAATCCTTTCGTTCGGGGCCATCACGCTGGTAGTAGGATTCATCGCGACGTTCAGCCAGTTGTTTCTCATGGGAAGTATCCAGGACTTCCTCGGGAGAAGGAAAATGGATGACAGGATACGTCAACTTAAAAATCATTACATAGTATGCGGTTTCGGGATGACCGGACGGCAGATAGCCGAGGATCTCGGTTACGAGGGTAAGCAGTTCCTGGTGGTCGACAAGGATCCCGTGACAATTCAAATGGCGCGTGAACAGGGGGATTTATTTATAGAGGGGGACGCCACCGACGAGGAGGTCCTCAAGCAGGCCGAGATCTCCAAGGCAGTGGGTTTGTTCAGCGTGCTCGATTCCGACGCGGACAACCTGCTCGTCGTCCTGAGCGCGAGGGGACTTAATGAATCGCTCAGGATAGTTAGCCGGGTAACATCAGACGACATGCGCGAGAGGTTCCGCCGCGCCGGAGCGGACAATATTGTGAGTTACATCGATTGGGCATCGCGTAATATGCTCAATGCCATGCTCAAGCCGAACACGCTTCAACTCCTCGTGCAGTTTCTCGATTCGAGCGTAAGCGATACTCATCTCGAGGAATGGCGGATTCCCGAGGACAGTCATCTCGTGGGAAAAAGCCTCATGGAAAGCGGTATCAGGGAAGCGACCGGGATCCATGTGCTTGGCTACTTCCACTTCGAAAAAGCGAGACTGCAGAGCAATCCTCCTTCGAACACAATCCTCAAAGGCGGGGATGTGATAGTCGGGCTCGGGACACGTGATGGATTCAAGAAGCTTTCGGAATATACGGGCGTCTCGGTGTGAGGTGAGGTTATGAAGATTACCGTTATCGGCGACATACATGGCAAGCTCAAACTTACCCCTGATATGGGAAAGGCGCTCAAGGGCCGCGATATCCTTTTCCTGAACGGCGACCTTACCGATTTCGGCACTCCCGAGGATTGTCTCTCACTGCTCGAAACGCTGAGAGCCCGCACATCCGCGACGATATACGCCGTGCCTGGCAACTGCGATCCACCCGACGTCCTGCTCGAAATGGAAAGGGCCGGGATCAACATGCATCGCAAAGGCAAAGTTATCGATGGACTGGGCATCTTCGCCATCGGTGGGTCGAATCCCACGCCGTTCAATACGCCGATCGAATTCAGCGAGGATGACATCGGCGCGATACTCGATGACGCTTATAAACCCGTAAAGGACTGCGAGTCGGTCATCCTGTTCAGCCACTTCCCGCTGAAGGACACTTCCACTGATAAAATCGCATCGGGCGCGCATGTCGGCTCGGCGAGGCTGAGAGAGTTTATCGAGGGGCATCCCAATATCAAGCTTGTGATCTGCGGGCATATTCACGAGGCGATGGGCGAGGATAAGATACGAGACATCCCGATTGTAAATCACGGCATGGGAGCCGATGGTCATTTCGTTACGATAGACGCGGAACCGGAAGGCAGCGGTTTCAATATCAGCTACGAAGCTCACTGATTTGGCATTTGTATCCTGTGAGGTTTTCAAGTGGTATTCGGACAGCAAACGCCTCGCGATACTGAAGGGGGCGGAAAGCAGGCGGACCTCATCGGGGCGCTTCTCGAGGGGATTCCCCCCGCGCCCGCCGAAGCGGCCCGCATGCTCATGGAAGTCCAGGCTTCGCTCGACGACCGGGCGACGGCATTCCACGAAAGAATGAAACTCGCGCTCGAGAAGGCGGACGAGGCCGTGGGTGCATTCCCCGATTGCATCCAGGCGCTGCTTCTGCGCGCGAACCTTAAATACCAGAACCTCGATTACCACTTCGCGATGATGGACTACCGGCGCGTGCTTGAATTGCATCCGCTGCAAGCGGTCATCGACCCGGTGTTCGCCCGGATAAGCATGGATACCGGTGATTTCGTGACCGCGGGGAAGATTATCGACGGGATTTTTGAATCCGACCCCGATGACACGCGCGCGATTACCCTCAAGGCCGAATTGTACGAGAAACTCGAAAGGCCCGCCGACGCCGCCGAGATGTTGAGAAAACTGCTCGTGCGCATGGAAGGACGCGAAGCGGCCACCCTTTCCAATGCGATCGCGCGGCTTTACCTCGAGGCCGACATGCCGGAATCGGCGATCGAGGTTCTGCGGATCCTCGTCGATGCGCGCACGCAGAATTCAGAGTCGCACAGGCTGTATGGAGATGCGATGTCCGAGCTGTCCAGCCTGAACGACGCATACGATGCGTACAGGATGGCGCTGCACATCGATCCGGGCAACCTCAAGGCGCATTACAATCTCGGGCTGCTGATTCGCGATATGAATCAGCCGGATAAGGCGTTCGCGGAGCTGGATATAGTTCTGTCATCGGAGCCGAATGATCCCGACACCCTCTCCCAGATTTTCGAGATAAAATCCGACCAGCGTGATTCGGCCGCGGCGCTGAATTACGCGCTACGATATCTTCTCAGTTCGGACGATATCGAGGATGAAGACCCGGCGCTCGCATATATCGATTCGACGCCTGCTGAGTTCACAGATGACGATGCTCTCATCTACGGGCAGTACCTCATTAAAATCGGCGACCTGACCCGCGCGGTCGAGCTTATCGAGCCGTTCACGGCGAATCCCGACGTATCACCACCGTTCGAGGTGCTCATGGCGCTGGCGATGTTCGAGCTTGAAAAGTACGATGACGCACTCGCGTGGACAAACAAGGCTCTCGACTGCTATGCGGAAGATTCTGAAGGCTTCGTCGTATGCAACCATCCTTTCCCCCCGGACAGCGTCGAGGGGGGAGATTTCAGCGACCTGATATGCCTCGAAGCCGAGATACACCTTTCGGAGGGAAAGATCGACGACGCGCTCGAAGCCCTCGAAGATCTCGGGGAAGATGATTCGCAGGTGCAAACAGCGCTCAGGATCCGTGGAGAAGCGGCTTACATACGGAAGGATTTCGATACGGCGCTGCAATATTTCCACCAGGCGCTCGCGGAACATCCAGCCGACGTCGACATCCTCGCTTCGCTCGCCGCCACATACCGCGTGACCGGCAAGACAGATGCCGCGATCAACTACTACGTCAGGGCGTTCATCAATGACAGGGAAGATCTACCGACCGTACGCAATCTCGCCCAGCTGTATCTCGATGCCGGTATGAAAACCGAGGCGGCTCATTTCCTTCGCGAGTATCAAAAGCTCGAGGATGACATAGAAGGCATCGAATGGGCAAAGCAGAAGCTGAGCGAGTTGCAGTAAAAGAAGCCTATCCGTGGATTATCCTGACAGTTCAACCATTTCCATCCATTAATACTCGTATATGATGAATCGAACATTCACGCCGCGGAGGCTCGATACTATTTCACGCACAAAGGAGCGGTCCATGAAAAAAATTCTTCCAATCACGATTTTACTAATTCTCGCGCTGGGTTTACAGGCCGCGGCGGCGGGCCCGTTCAAGTACAAAAGCCGCAGCCAGTTTGATAATATCTTCGATGAAGTCGCGCGCAACTTCGGCGCCGTCGAATCGGCATATTACACATACACCCTCGAATTCGAGAAGCCGCCGGGATCGATACAGGAGATGATAGACACCGGGCATCTGAATATCATCTGGGCGAATCCATATACCGGCAATCCCGTTCAACAGACCGACAGCCGCAATCCGGGCGACATAAGCTGGGAGATACTTCCCGAGGACGAGACATTCGTGAGGACATCGGCATTCTATGTAGACTTCAAAGATCCCAAGATTGTGCACTGGATGACGAAGACGATCATGCAGTACACGCACGAGGAGATGCATAACTGGGTTTTCGACGACGAGCTTCCGCGCGAAGAGATACAGGTGCGAATATACTGCATCCAGTTCGAGGACGCGTTGGAAAGCTTCGAGATGCGTTTCGGGCGCCTGCCGGAGTCGTTCGAAGAGCTTGCGAAGGGGGATATCAACGTGGCGTACATTAACCCGATAACCGGCGAGGCGGTAAAAAGCACCGGTGAATTGAGCCCCGGCGATTTCTGGTACCAGAGACTCGATGACGACCGCTATGCCATTGTCGGATGGGGATACAAGGAGCCTATATATTTCATGTCAAACGACAGAAGCTATGAAGAGTTCGAGTGGGAGGGCGACTCCGGGGAATAACCCGCGGGCCGGGATTATCAAGAGCAATATGAGCCGCGAAGTCAATCGCGGTTTTTTTACATTAAAATCTCTACCCTTGAATCATTGAAAACTCCCGATATGTGCGTTATTATTCACAATCTTCTATAGTTGCCCGGTTGTATGGGCAAACGGGTTTTCTTACGCTTATGCGGAGCAGCGGGTATTTCTCCGGATGGGCTTTATCGATTGGGAGGCTGTAATACACAGACTGAGGCTTTACTTATGACTACAAGATCTTTTGAGACGATTCTGAGCGACCCGGGACGGCTTCCTATTGCGAAGGCCGTATATGCGCTCGGAACTGAAACGGCGTTCGATGTTATGATAAAGGCGAAGGCGATGGAAGCCAGCGGCATCGACATGGTTTATCTCCAGATCGGGGAGCCGGATTTTAAAACGCCGGAGTATATCATCGATGCCGCCAAGAAAGCGTTGGACAACGGCTACACGCATTACAGCCCCGGGGCGGGGCTTCCCGAAGTACGCCAGGCTTTCGCGGATTACCTCAACAGGACAAGGGGTACGGATTATACGCTCGATGAAATAGTGGTTACGCCCGGCGCGAAGCCGCTTATTTTCTACGGGTTGCTCGCGACCATCAATCCCGGCGATGAAGTCATATTCCCCGATCCGGGATACCCGATATACGAGTCGGTCATCAAATATCTCAAGGCGATACCGGTGCGGCTCCCGCTTCGCGAATCCAAGGGCTTCCGCTTCGATCCCGCCGACCTCAGCGCCATAGTGACCGACCGTACAAAGATGATCATCCTCAACTCGCCGCACAATCCGACCGGCGGTGTCCTCGAACTTGACGATTTGAAGAAGATCGCCGATGTGGCCATACGCGACAACCTGTGGGTCATGGCGGACGAAGTATACAGCAGGGTTCTCTACGACGGACGCGAGCACTTGTCGATAGCCTCGCTGCCGGGCATGAAGGAGAGGACGATTCTTATCGAGGGGCATTCCAAGACCTATGCAATGACGGGTTGGCGTCTCGGCTATGCCGCCTGCAATACCGATATCATGCAGATAATCTCGCGCCTCATCACCAACTGCAATTCATGCACCGCGTCGTTCGTGCAGATCGCCGGTAAGGTCGCGCTCGAAGGTCCGCAGGACGACACGAACATGTTCGTGCGCCAGTTCAACGAACGAAGGGACCTGATTGTCGAGCGGCTAAATAAGATACCCGGCGTCACATGCCAGGTTCCCGGCGGGGCATTCTATGTTTTCCCGAACTTTTCGGCATACGGGATGAAGAGCCGGGAGATGGAGAATTATCTCATCGAGGAAGCCCATGTCGCCTGCCTTGGCGGCACATCGTTCGGCAAATACGGCCAGGGATTCATCCGCTTCTCATATGCCAACAGCCTGGAGAACATCAACAAGGCAGCGGACCGGATTGAAGAAGCGCTGAAGAAGCTCAAGCCGAAGCCCCGGCGTCTCGACCACGAAGATTACAGGGTGGGCATCAGCGACTGAGCGCATTCGCGGCGTACGCTCGCCCGCTATTGCATTGCTATTGATATATCCCGGGGGGATGAGTGTGACAACTATGGCAAAAACCGACAGTGAATTAAGGAATACCACGCTGAGGCCGCTCGATATCGACGAGATGGTGAAGCTTTCCAAGACCGTCCGGTCGGATATCATACACCAGACCAACAACGCCAAGTCGGGACATCCCGGCGGAAGCCTTTCGGGGACGGATATCCTGTGTGTCCTGTTCTCATATTTCCTGCGCTACAACCCGAATGTCTGCGCGCCTGAACGGGACAAGTTCATCATGAGTAAGGGGCATTGCGCTCCCCTTATCTATGCCATGCTCGCTCGCAGCGGTTATTTTCCGCCGGAGGAGCTTCTGACGTTCCGGTTCACGGGAAGCCGCCTGCAGGGGCATCCGAACATGCTGAAGTGCCCTGGTATCGAAGTGAGCACCGGTTCTCTTGGACAGGGGCTCTCGGTCGGGCTCGGGATGGCTCTCGGGGCGAGGTTGAACGGTACCAGTGAGAATATCTATGTCATGAACGGCGACGGCGAGATGCAGGAAGGCCAGATATGGGAGGCATACATGGCCGGGGGGCATTTCAAGACCGACCATCTGATAACGCTTATCGACAACAACAACCTTCAGATAGACGGCGATGTCGATAAGGTGATGACCATCTACCCGCTCGATGACAAGATCAGGGCGTTCAACTGGAATGTCATCAAGGCCAACGGGCATGATTTCCAACAAATCTATGACGCCATAAAACAGGCCCGCGAGATGAAAGGCAAGCCGACCGCCATTATATTCTCCACCCACAAGGGCATGGGGGTCAGCTTCATGAAGGACAACGCGGGATGGCACGGCAAGCCGCCGAACGATGAGGAAGCAGCCATCGCTCTGAAAGACATCGAAGCAATGAAATACCCGTGGAATTAACGGCAAAGTTAAAAGCGTTTCGATCAGCGTAAGGATGAAGACATGAAAACAATTCTTGATATCGTTGAAAAAGGTGAACCCCCGCAGCTCGAACTGACGAGGAAAGCATATGGCGAGACCCTTGTCTCCGAAGGGATGAAGGACGAGCGGATAGTCGTGCTCGACGCCGACCTCGCGGCATCGACGCTTTCGAGCTATTTCCGCGATGCCATCCCCGAGCGGTTTTTCGACATCGGCATCGCCGAGCAGAATATGACCAATGTCGCCGCCGGGCTCAGCCTACAGGGGAAAATCCCGTGGATAAGCACCTACGCCGTGTTCGTTGCCGGACGTACGTGGGACCAGATGCGCAATACCGTGGCCTACGGCAACCTGAACGTGAAATTCGGTGCATGCCATGGCGGGATCTCGGTCGGCAAGGATGGCCCCACGCATCAGTCGATCGAGGATGTCGCCATAACGAGAGTTGTGCCGAACATGACGGTCGTAATCCCGGCGGACTATTACGAGACGCATAAAGCCGTAATTGCCGGCAATAAGCTCGTCGGGCCTTATTTCATGCGTATGGGCCGCGAGAAGGTGCCCGTCGTCACCGACCCGGACGACCCGTTCGAAATCGGCAAGGCGAATACATACCTCGAAGGGGACGATTGTTACATCGTCTGCAACGGGATAATGATTCACATGGCGCTCGTCGCCGCGAAGGAACTCCGCGACAAGGACGGGTTATCGGTCGGCGTGGTGAATATGCATACGGTGAAACCTATAGACAGCAAGAAGCTGATCGAATGCGCCAGGAAGGCGGGATGCATGGTCACGGCGGAGGAGCATTCGGTCGTGGGCGGGCTCGGCTCAGCATGCGCTGAAGTGCTCTGCCAGGCGCACCCGGTGCCGATGCGTATAATCGGTGTGAATGACCGCTTCGGCGAATCGGGGGATCCGGAGGATCTTCTCGAACGGTGGGGACTCACGCCGAAGGCAATCGCGGAGGGAGTGAGGGAAGTAATCAAGATGAAAGGGTAAGCATTCGACCAAATGTAAAATAAAACCCCCGGGAGCGGGGGTTATTTTTTCTTCATTTATTTCGATTATCCGCTGTAGATTATCTCCATTGGAATGGAGCCCTTGGCCGCGAAGCTATTGTAGAAGCTTATGACCCCTTCATCCTCATCGCTGTAGATGTGGTATCCCCTGTCCAGGTTGGCGACCGAGAAGATGCTCATGACATCAGTCCGGATCGAGCACAATCGCATCTCCCCGCCGCTGGCCATCACCGCCTGGTGAAGGCGCGCTAAGCTTCGGAAGCAGCTCGAATTGATATACTCGACATTTTCAAAATTGACGAGTATTTTCAGCGCTCTTTGATTCCTCAGGGGGCCAATCTGCTGCCCGAGATCAATCTCACTTGTGAATTGACCATCCAGCCTCAGAACAGTAATGTCAAAAACTCGAGTTACCTCGATGCGCATCAGTTCACTCCAGTTGCCCTTAATTTGCTAAATCCATCAAACAATATATTATATTACATAATCTCAAAACATACAATTTCCCAGTTAATTAATATCTTAGCGAGATGCAGCATATTTATATATAATGAGTAGAAACCTGAATAAAAGTGCCGTTTTCCGCATTAAACGGGCGCGTAAAAAACATTTACCAGTCAATCCACTCGTCTTTATCCTCCGGCGGGACGCCGAAAATATCATCCCACATGCCCTGCTCCCAGTCATCCCCGAAGGGCTGGAACGGAATCATCCCCTGTCCCTGCTCCTGCCGGCGCTCCCTGTCCTCGTAATATTCCAGCAGGCTCTCGATCTGCTGGTCGGTAAGCCCGAGGCCGTCATCCTGCTGTTTCTGTTGCCCCTGGGACTCGGATTCCGACTTCTGCTCCCCCTGCCCTTCCTGCTGCTCGGACGATTCCGAGGAATCCTGTTGCTGCTGGTCGCCGCCGGTGTCTGACTCGCCGGATGTCGATTCATCCTGCTGGTCGGAGGATGATTCATCGCCCGACTGCCCGCTGTCCTGCGAATCTTCCCCCCCCTGTTGCTGGTCGCCCCCGCCGCCCTGCTGATCCTGCTCTTCCTTCTGCTGCTTCAGTTCCTCTATCCGCCGCTTTGCATATTCGAGATTGTGTATGGCATCAACATCGGTATAGTTCGCTTCGAGGGTCTTGCCGTATGCTTCCACCGCCTTGCCGTACGTGTCGATTGCGGAGGTAAAATCCCCCGACGCCGCGCTCGACTCGGCCTGCATCGCGAGCGAATTCCCCAAATTGTACAGCCCGTCGGGATCGCCTTCGTTCTGCTCGACGGCTTTGAGGTAGCTCGACTCGGCATCCTTATATTTGCTCGACATATATTGCGCGTTGCCGAGATTATAGTTGAGTATATCCGGGTCGCCGCCGTTGATTATGGCATCGTTGAAATGCTCGACGCTCTCATCGTAGCGGCCGTCCTCATAGGCCTCGACGCCCTGCTCGATGCTCTGTAGATATGATTCCGATGCCCCCGTGAGTATGAGGGCCGCCAGGATAAATCCGATGAGAAGTATTCTACCTGTCAAATGCATAATGACCGCTCCTTCGCGCCATTACCGCCGGTGTAAGGTAGTGCAGGCCGGTTTCCATGAACAGAAGTATCAGCCCGGCTACGAGAAACAGCGGCGCGAGTTCTTCGCTGCGATCTATCCGCCTGCTCTTGTAGGTCTGCATGACGGACCTGTCGAGCTGGCTGAACATCCCTATCAGGCCTTTCGGGTCGTTGGCCGTATAATATATCCCTCCGGTGGTCGAAGCGATCTTGCGAAGTGTCTTTTCATCGAGCCTTGCGACCACGCGCCTGCCCTCTTTGTCGGTTTTATATTTGACCCGCCCGAAAATATCGACGACATCGGGTATGTATGTCCCCTCGGTACTCCCGATACCTACCGGGAAAATCGCGACGCCATCATCGGCGGCTCTTTTCGCGGCTTTGAGCGGATCTTCCCCCTTGTTGCTCTCGCCGTCGGTGAAGAGGATTATCGCCTTTGCATTCTTGTCGTCGCCGATGAAACGATTGACCGCGGTATCGATGGCATCACCAATCGCCGTCCCCTGGGGGATCTCGAGATTGACGCCGAGCCTTTCGATGAACGTCAAGGCGGTCGCGGTATCGGAGGTCAGCGGCATATGGACATATGCGGTCCCGGCGAACGCGACAATCCCGAAGCGGTCCCCCTGGGTCGACCGCACGAGGTTCCTCATCTGGCGCTTCATGTAGTCAAGCCTGGTCGCGCCCATGTCCGTCGCGAGCATGCTCTTGGACACATCGGCTACGAGGACGATATCGATCCCCTGGCTCTCGACGTCGACATATTCCAGGCCGCCGAGCGGACGGGTCAGCCCGAGTATGAATAATGCAAGCGCCAGCAGCACCAGCGCCGCGCGTATCCACCTCACGACAAGAGGCTCGGAGCGGATAACCGCGGCGCGGGTATCATTCGATGCCAGCTTGCCGCGCGCGACAATCGTACGGCTCATCCACAACAGGTAGAGCAGGAGCAGTACGGGCACCGCCCAGAGCATCCACAATATTTCGGGATCAGCAAGCATTTATAATCAACCTATGGCAACACCCTCAACCGGGTGTTGCTCAGAACTATCTCAAGGAGAAGAAACAGGATTCCCGCGAAAAGGAAATATTGAAACATCTCCCGGTAGTCGACATATACTTCACGTTTAACTTCGGTTTTCTCCATGCGACCTATTTCTTCATATATTTCGGCGAGTTTTTTCTCGCTCGATGCGTGGAAATATCTTCCGCCTGTTGCCGTGGCAATGCCTATAAGGGTCTCCTCGTCGAGCTTGGATGTTTGCAGCCTTCCCCACTGGTCGACGGCATAACGCGGGCCGATGGCACCGTTTACCGGTACCGGCGCGCCCTCGGTGGTTCCAACCCCTATCGTATATATCTTCACTCCCTTGCGTTTCGCCACCTTGGCAGCATCGATCGGTTTGATGAGGTCCTCGATATTGTTCTCGCCGTCGGTCAGGAGGATCATCACCTTCTCGGCCTTGTTATCCTCGAAGTCGAATTTGTTTATCCCGCTCATGATGGCCGCTCCGATGTTGGTTCCCGCCTGGGAGATCGTCTGTGTGTCGAGATATTCGAGGAACCCGGCGACGACATCATAGTCGAGGGTCATGGGGCACTGGGTCATGGCGGTACCCGAGAAAACGACAAGCGCGACCTGGTCGGTTTCGAGCCCGTTAATGAATTCCTGCACGACCTGCTTCGCGGCCGCAAGCCTGTTCGGGTAGAAGTCCTGGGCGTTCATGCTCCCGGATAAATCGAGCACGAGGGCGATCTGGATCCCCTCGCTCGTCACTTCCTCGCGTCCCTCCCCCCACTGGGGCTGGGCGGCCGCGATTGCGAGCAGCGCGAATGCGATTGCCCTGAGGAGAACCGGCCATCCGTGGGTCATGCCGCGTTTCTTTCTTAGCGGAGCCGCACCTACAAGATGTGCCACCGGCAGTTTGAAACGGTTCGGCCTTCGCTTGAATTTCAGTATCGCAGCGATTACGAAAAGCGGTATCAGCCCGATGAGGATCAGCACTTCGGGATGATTGAAACGGAATCCGGTTTCCAGGTCGGCTACACTCATCTTCTTCGCTTGTCTCGTGAACGCAGGAATCTCAGCAACGGGCGGATATAACCCCGGCTTGCGTCTATCTCAAGCATATCGACCCCCGCGCCCGACATGGTGCGTCGAAGCTTCTCATCGTAGCGGCGCATCGCGGTGTGATAGAGATTCATGGAATAGATATTCGATGTGTCAATGGTGAACACTTCGCCCGTCTCGGGATCTTCAACTTCGACCAGTCCGATCGACGGCAGTTCGTATTCCCGGTGGTCGGTTATCCGGGCGGCGACGACATCGTGCTGCCTGCTCAATATCTTCAGCGGCTTGTTAAGGTCCTCATCGGTGAAGAAGTCACTTACCACGAACACGATGGAGCGGAACTTGGCGACCGCGGCGATATGTTTGAACGCGGCGGACGGCGCGCTGCCTTTACCCTTGCGCTCGACGCTCAGGATGGCATCGAGTATCCGCATCAACTGCTTCTTGCCCTTGCCGGGCTTCACGGCGGCTTCGACACGGTCGGTGAACATCACGAGGCCGACCTTGTCGTTGTTCTTCAACGCCATATGCGCGATGGTACCGCAGAATTCGAGGGCGACATCGCGCTTCAATTTGAACGCCGAGCCGAAATCGTTCGACGCGCTGATATCGAGGAGCAGATAGAGATTCAACTCGCGCTCTTCGAGATACTGGCGTACGTATGGCTCGAGCATTCGCGACGTCACGTTCCAGTCGATGAGGCGGGTGTCATCACCCTCGACATAGCGGCGGACTTCGCTGAACTCGATCCCCCTGCCCTTGAACGCCGATGCGTACTCGCCGAAGAACAACGTGTCCACGAGGCGGGTGGTTTTTATTTTCAGGCGTCTGAGTTTTCTGAATTTGACCTGTTCCAATCAATCACCCGTTTTACCGTCAAGAATCGCTTCCGTCAGCCTGAGGGCTCTCCTCACGGGAGCCACATCGTGCACGCGAACCATATCCGCGCCTTTGACGACAGCCATTATGCAGGCGGCGATGGTTCCCTCGAGGCGGATATCCTCCGTCTCATCAAGCACGCGGCGTATGAACGATTTATTCGACGGCCCGATGATAGTCCTGGCGCCGTGCACGGAGAATTCATCGAACCTTCGAATTATCTCGAGGTTGTGTTCGAGCGTCTTGCCGAAGCCGATGCCCGGATCCAACACTATATTCGATGCATCGATGCCCTTCGAGGTTGAATAGTCGAGGCGTTGGGCAAAGAAAGAATTGATATCGGCGACGACATCGTCATACACCGGATTGTCCTGCATCGTCGATGGATCCCCGAGCGCATGCATGATGATGACTTCCACGCGCCGCCCGGCGACAAGCCCGGCCATGGCGGGGTCATCTCGAAGCCCGCTTATATCGTTGACAATATCGACGCCGGCATCGAGTGCTGCTTCGGCTACGGCGGACTTACGCGTATCGATGCTGATGGGAATGGATGTTTTCTCGCGCAGCCCCAGGATTACCGGCACAACCCGCGCGAGCTCGGTTGCGGCATCCACACCATGGGAGCCGGGACGGGTCGATTCTCCGCCTATGTCGATAATATCCGCGCCGTCGATGACAAGCTGCAAGCCCCTTTCAATAGCCGCTTCGGGGTCGAGATACCTGCCGCCGTCATGGAAGCTGTCGGGAGTGACATTGAGGATGCCCATCAACTTCGTTCGCATCTGCCCTCCAGGGGTGATGTCCATCAAAACACATATTCAATATTACATTATGGATATTACCCTAACAAACGAGTTATGTAAAAAAGCTGTAGCGCGAGGCATGCGGGGAAACTGTCCCTCTAAATGTTGAAATACATCTCGAATTCGAACGGATGCGGCCGGTTCTGCAACGGGAATATTTCGTTTTCGTACTTGTAGCTGATGTATGTACGTATCAGTTCTTCGCTGAACACATCGCCCTTGAGCAGGAAATCATGGTCTGAATCGAGCGCGTGCAGGGCTTCGGTGAGGTCGACCGGAAGCAATCTGCCGAGATTCCTCGATGTTCGTTTCAGTTTCGGGCCAGCGCCGTCGAACGGCCCGAATCCTTCTTTCGACGGGTCAAGGCCGCGCTCGATGCCGTCAAGCCCGGCGAGGAGCATCGCCGAAAGGCTGAGGTACGGATTGCCGGTTGCGTCCGAGGGCCTGAATTCCCAGCGGATTTCCTCGGGATTGCGGACATAGAGCGGGATGCGTATTGCCGCTTCGCGGTTCGCCGCCGAGAAGTAGAAGCTGGTGGGGGTTTCGAAACCGGGCTTCAGGCGGCGGTATGAATTGGTCGATGCCGATGTCAACGCCATCAACGCCCGTCCGTGATGAAGTATCCCCGCGATGAAAGACAATGCCGTTTTCGAAAGTTTGCCATAGCCGGCTGGATCGTAGCTGACCGATTTGCCGTTCTTCCGAACCAGTATATGATAATGCAGCCCGTTCCCGGCCTTGTTCGGGAACGGCTTTGGCATGAATGTCGCATTCAACCCGTATTCCACGGCAATAAGCCGGGTGATATATTTGCCGGTCAGCACGCTGTCGGCGGTATCGAGCAGCCCTTTCAGCTTGAACTCGATCTCCTGCTGCCCGAAGCTGCCTACTTCGTGATGGTGATACTTCACATCGATCCCGATATCGATAAGCTGCTCGGTAATCAGGTCCCGTATGTTTGTAAATGCATCAAGCGGTGGGACGACCATATAGCCCTTTTCACTGCGAATTCGTCCCCGCGGCGCTGAGCCCCTCTCGCAATCGCATTCGGCGCCGGTTTGCGCGCCGAACGAGCCCTCCGATGAAACGATTCGCCAGTAGGCTTCATCCTCACCTGAGTGATAATCGACTTCCTCGAAGAGATAAAATTCGAGTTCGGGAAGGAAGAGGATGTCGTCGATGACGCTGTTTGAGCGCATGTATGACATCGCTCTCTTTGCCAGCCCGCGCGGGTCGAACGGATGCGGGGCACGGTCATCGACGGAGACGACATCGCAAAGCAATGACAGGCAGGGCCTGTCGAATGCCGGGTCGATGAATCCTGTGCTCAAATCCGGTACGATGACGATATCGCCATGATTCACCGTGGCGAATTTCGGCGTACTCGAACCGTCCACCCCGAGCCCGGATTCGAATATGCCCGGGCAGAGGCTTTCGACCGGGACGGTCTTGTGCCGCCAAACGCCGGTCAGGTCGCAGAACTTGAAGTCAACCGACCTGATTTCCTCATCCTGGATAAATTCGCTTATTTCCGGCGTCCCTTTCCCGGGGGTAAAGTTCAACATCATACAACTCCTCATAACCGGTAAAAAAAAGATTGTTGCGACCAACAACCCTTTCGTATTTACCATGGTAATAATTAATTAAACGCTATCCGCCCGGCGTAGTCAAGCGTCCGCGCAGCCTCAGCTTCCCGTGATGCATTTTGATATCGAGCGGCGATGCATCATGCAGTTCACCGTCGATGCCGCACGGTATTTCTTCCTCACATTCTATCCTGACATCCCTTCCGCGAATAACCTCGACGCGCGACATCTTCACGTGAGTTCCCTTGAATATCCTCGGCATCCTGTAGACGAGCGCAAGGCGGCTGTAATTGCCTACGATAAGCACATCGAAGAGGCCGTCGTCAATGGTCGAATCGGGCGCGATTTTCATCCCGCCGCCGATATATGCATTATTCGCGGCGACGACCCAGAGGGCTTTTCGCCGGATGGTCGCGCCGTCGATGGTGATTGTGAAGTCAAGCGGCCGCAGCATCCTCAGGGTTTTCAGGAATAGGTAGATATAATTTCGCGCGAAGGGGCCCGATGTGTGCCGCCGGACATGGAGAGTCCAACCGTCGAGGCCCATCCCGGCGGTGTTTAGGAAATAGATTCCCGATACTTCGCCGACATCGGCCCTCGCTTCACCAGCGAAGAAATTATCCAGCGCGGCGCGGGGGGTGATGCGAATCCCGAACGACCGGTATATATCGTTACCGCTTCCAAGAGGGAGTATTCCCATCGCGAGCCGCTCGAAATCAATCCCCTGCAGGCAGATGTGCACCGAGCCGTCACCGCCAGCGACGAGGAGTTTGTCGAAGCCGGCATCGGGGGCCGAGCGTACGCGCCCGATGCATTCATAGGCGGTGCATGTCTCGACAAGCTCGAAGCCTTCGTTCTCGCGTCCGAACCTGTCGATGATCAGCCGCTCGACCTGCTGGATGTCGCGGACTCTTCCGGCTTTGGGATTTACGATGATGAGAGTCGGCATGTGATTATTATTAAACAGTGTAATAAAAAAAGCCATCTAAGATGGCTCAAATTAAGTCTTCACTCCATAATGGGACTCAGCCCTTCACATACCCCTTGATGACATCCTCCAACAGGCTGTCGCCGCGGTCGTTCTTACAATTCGAAGTAAGTATCCCCACAGCGAGTTTTTTATCGACGAAAATCCTATTCGCCAGTTTCCTGATATCGTCTCTCGTTACCTTTTCGATACGCTCAATCAGTTCGGCGACCGGGATGTATCGCTTGTGGTATACCTCGCCCACGGCATTCCTGCTCATGCGCGCGATGGACGACTCGAGTCCGAGAAGCATGACCCCCTTGATGTACTCCTTGGAATTCTTGAATCCCCTTTGCGGGATTTCTTTCTGCTTGAGCTGCTTGATGATCATCCCAACGAGACGCGCGACCTCGGTGGTTTTCTCAACCGCCATGCCGGCTTCGATGCTGTAAAGCCCCGCCGGGGACATCGGCGCCTGGGTCGAGTCTATCGTATAGACAAGCCCGCGCTTCTCCCTGACTTCCTGGAACAACCTGCTCGACATGCCGCCCGCGAGATACGAATCCATAATGGCGAACGCGTAACGGTCCGGGTCAAGAATCGATACGGACGGGAATCCGAGCATCAGCGATGTCTGCTCCACTTCCCTTCGGAGCAGAAATCTCGCTGGGATGTAATTCACCTTGACCTTCAATCCCGTCTTGCGCGGCCGTGCGGGCCTCCATGCACCGGTTTTACAGAAGCCGGATTCGAGCATATGGCAGAACTCATCGACATTGAGCTTACCCGCGGCGCTTATCACGAGATTCGACGGCTGGATGTGCTTGCGATGGAAATCGATGACATCAGAATGCTTGAAGGCCCCGACGGTTTTCGCAGTCCCGGTTATCTTCCGCCCGAGAGGCGTATCACCGTAGACATTGCTGTAGAAGCGGTCGACGAGATATTCCTCGGGATTATCCTCGACCATCTTGATTTCCTCGAGGACAACCAGCTTTTCCCTTTCCATGTCGTTGGGCGGAAAAGCGGGGTTGAACACGAGATCGGTGAGCACATCGATGGCGCGCGCCATGTGTTTATAATAAATCCGGCAGTAGAAATTGGTGAATTCCTTGCCGGTCGACGCATTAATGACGCCGCCGAGGGATTCGATGTCCCTTACGATATCGCGGGGAGAGCGTCGCTTGCTACCCTTGAATACCATGTGCTCGATAAAATGGCTCATCCCGTTCCGCTTGCGCGATTCATAGGCTGAGCCGACCATGAAGAAAAAACCGATGGAGACCGATTCCACCCATGGAATCTCCTCGGTGATGACCCTTGCGCCGTTGGCGAGGGTCCTCCTCTGGACAACCGTGTTGTTATGGCCTCTACTACCGATTGTTTCGTCCCCTGTCGTCAGGCCTCCGCCTTGGTCGATCACCCGAGCCGTAACGTCCTCCTCCGCCACCCGAGGATGAGGCGGGTGCGTTCTTAAGCCGTTCCTCGATGACTTCCTCGAACGGGTCGTCACCGATATCCTTTCGAGTAAGGTTGATGCGTCCCTGGTCGTCGATCTCGTAAACCCTGATCTTCAACACATCGCCGACCTTGATGACATCCTCCACGTTGTTTATCCTCTTCTTGCCGTAAATCTGGCTTACGTGCAGCAGGCCGTCCTTACCGGGAAGCACCTCGACGAAAGCTCCGAAACTCATGAGCTTCACGACGCGCCCGGTGTATATCTCATCGACTTCAACTTCGCGCGTCAGGGCTTCGATGCGATTCCGGGCTTCCGCGGCGGCATCGGCATCGTGCGCCGTGATGAAGACCCTTCCGTCGTCGTTGATGTCTATCTCGACGCCGGTATCCTCGATAATCCCGCGGATTGTCTTGCCCCCGGGGCCGATAACGTCGCCGATGCGGTCGACCGGGATGGTCATGGTGAATATGCGCGGGGCATAAGGTGAAAGTTCCTCACGCGGCCGGTCGATGACTTCGTTCATCTTGCCGAGGATGTAGCGTCGCCCTACTTCAGCCCTGTCGAGAGCTTCGCTGAACAACGCAAGCGGCATACCCTGCATCTTGAGGTCGAGCTGGATGGCTGTTATGCCATTGGCTGATCCGGCGACCTTGAAGTCCATGTCGCCGAAGAAATCCTCGAGGCCCATGATGTCGTTAAGGATTACGGTTTTGCCGTCGTCGCCTTTGACCAGGCCCATCGCGATACCCGACACCGCGCTGATTATCGGCACGCCGGCATCCATGAGAGCCAGCGACGAGCCGCAAGTGGCGGCCATCGATGTCGAGCCGTTTGATGAAAGGATCTCGGTGACCACGCGTATCGTGTAGGGGAAATCCTCTTCCTTGGGGATCATCGGCCGTATCGCTTTCTCGGCGAGCAGGCCGTGGCCTATCTCGCGCCGCCCGGGGCCGCGAATCGGGCCGGTGTCGCCATAGCAGAAAGGAAGCCCACTGTAGTGGTGCATGTAGCGTTTCTTTTCGAGGACGTGGATATCATCAACCGACTGCTGGTCGCCTATAGCGCCGAGGGTGACGAATGTGAGCGCCTGTGTTTCGCCGCGGGTGAAGATAGCCGAGCCGTGTACGCGCGGTATCTCGCCTACGATCGCCCAGATGTCCCGGATGTCCTCGGGTTTGCGCATATCCACGCGCTTGCCTTCTTCGAGGACGCCCTTCCGGATGGTCGCCTTGTAGATGTCATAGAACGCCTTCTTGATGGCGGATTCCTTCTGGGCGCGCTCTGACGCTTCCTCGGGCTTCAGCTCTTCGGGTTTCTCACCGACGATCTCGGTGATAATCTCTTCCTCGATGGCATCGTGAACCTCATCCCTTTCTCTCTTGGTTTTCGTTTCGTAGATGCGGGCAATCTTCAGCACTGCCGCCGCTCGGACCTGTTCGACGAGTTCATCGGGAACTGGCTCCGGAAATTCAACTTCCGCTTTTTCCTTCCCGATTTCCTCGCGCATACGGTTCATGAGTGCGCACAACTCTCCGTTGACCTTGTTCGCGAGCGTCAACGCTTCGAGGATACGCACGGGTTGGACTTCGTTCCCTTCGAATTCGACGAGCTGAACATTATCAGCATCGCCGGAAACGACGAGATTGAAGGCGCTCTCGTCAAGCTGGGAGAACGTCGGGTTCAGTATGAGTTCCCCGTTGACGTCGCCGACACGCACTCCGCCGAGGGGTCCCGCGAACGGTATGTTCGAGATATGCAGCGCCGCCGCGGAGCCGACGAGCCCGAGCACGTCGGGAGGGTTCTCCTGGTCGACCGAGAGTACCATGATGGTAATCTGCACTTCGTTGCGCATATCCTGGTTGAACCTCGGCCTCAGCGGACGGTCTATCATTCGCGAAGAGATGATCGAGGGGTCGCTCGGACGCCCTTCCCGCTTGATGAATCCGCCGGGGATCTTGCCCGCGGCGTACATCTTCTCTTCCATGTTGACCACGAGTGGGAAGAAATCCAGGCCTTCGCGTATGCGTTTATTCATCACGACATTGACCAGCACCTTCGTGTCTCCATACGACACGATGACGCTGGCGTTGGTCTGGAACGCGAACGGCCCAATGCCAATCCTGAGCTTCTTGCCCGAGATCTCGTGGACATACTCCTTTGAAAACAATTGCATTCTTTATGCCTTCCTTACTTTCTCAAATTCAAATCGGCGATAAGTCGCCTGTAACGCTCGATATCCATTCGCTTGAGATACTCAAGAAGATTTCGCCGCTGACCGACCATTTTGAAAAGGCCCTGGCGCGAATGGAAATCTTTCTTGTGAATCTTGAGATGTTCATTCAAGTGATTGATCTTCTCGGTCAACATGGCGACCTGGACCTCCGGGGAACCGGTGTCCGAAATCGCGTGACCGAAGCGCTCGATGATTTCCAGCTTCTTTTCTTTAGTTAGTGACAAGTCCTCACCTCCTTTCAAGTTCTTCAATATCCCTGAGAATGTTTTTTGCTATTTGTTTATCTTCAGAAATCCGGGTAGCGAGTGCCTCTTTGGAAGGGAATTTCCTTTCTTCCCGGATGTATGCGACGAAACCGCTTCGGATATGCTTGCCGACCAGGTCGCCGACTTCAACATCGAGCAGGTGAACTTCGAACCGCTCCTCCGAGATCACGCCGTCGAATGTCGGTCGTACGCCGAAACTTGCGACCGAGGGGTATTGCCTGCCGTCCAGTTCGGTGATGACGGCATAAACGCCCCGGGGCGGCTTGACCTTGGTTCGCGGCCATGCGATGTTGGCGGTGGGACATCCGATCGATGCGCCCACGCCGAAGCCGGGCATGACTTCGCCGCTGACATAGAACCTGTAACTTAGCAGGCGGTTGGCATCATCTATCTTCCCGGCCCGTACCATCTCGCGAATCGTTGTCGAACGTACCGGGAAATCGTCGATGTTGAGTTCGTCAAGCACTATCAACTCAAGGCCGATTTCCTTCGAATGCTGCTCTACGAATTCAATGCTGCCTTCGCGTCCGACACCGAACGAGAAGTCCTTGCCCACCACGAGAGCCTTGGTATTCAGTCGGTCCATCACTATGCCCCGCAGGAAATCCTGCGCGCGGGTTTCGCGGATGGCGCGGTCGAACGGGATGATCAACAGCCTGTCAACGCCGAGCTTCTCGATCTCGGCCTTGAATTCGTCGATTGTCAATATGTAATGCCCGTCATCGCTGCCGGTAAAAAATTCAGCCGGACCTGGGGAGAAACTCAATGCCACGAGCTCGCGGTCGGCCGTATCGGCGGCTTCGCGGGCGCGCGCAAAAATGGCGCGATGACCGAGATGAACGCCGTCGAATACGCCGATTGTCAGAACGCATCCGTTCTGGTCTGGGAAAAATAAATTCAAGTCGTTAATCGTTTCCATTCTCAGTGTCTATTCTCAAAACCCGGTATGGCTTCAGTGCGCCATCCTTATTCACGATTCCAATTCCAACAAATCCGCCTTCGTCATATACCGCGACATAACTTCCCTCGGCTATTTCGCTTACGCTCGCGTCCGCAATTGTCTTGCCCTGCATGAACGCCTCGCCCATCTGGGCGGAGAGCGTAACTCCAGGCAAGCGGCGGAGAATGAAGTCGGGCGGAAGCAGCTTCCCCGGGATATCGTCCCGCTCAAGCTCCCCTGTGCTTACCGAATCCGCGGCGACGAACGGGCCGTCCGATTCGCGCACCAGCGACGCGATGCATCCGCCGGTACCGAGCGCGGCCCCGAGGTCGCGGGCGATGGAGCGTATATATGTCCCCGGGCCGACACGGAAGCGGATAACGGCATCGGGCGCGCGCCATTCGATGAATTCCGCCTCAATCACGCGCGCGGGTCTCGGTTTCAGCTCGAAATCCTCACCGTTCACATAAAAAAGATAGGGGCTCGGATTCAACT
The DNA here is from genome assembly GCA_964608735.1 of uncultured Planctomycetota bacterium. Classification (GTDB taxonomy): domain Bacteria; phylum JAJVIF01; class JAJVIF01; order JAPKYR01; family CAZSPL01; genus CAZSPL01. Next base: position 33,012 of record CAZSPL010000002.1, read on the forward strand.
TGCGCAGCACCCGGTATGCGTCCCGAGCACTCGGGCAGGCGGTGCTGAATGTCCTGGATGGCACAATCTGAA
>CAZSPL010000002.1:33093-43405 GCA_964608735.1 uncultured Planctomycetota bacterium
GTTCCGCGCCCGCTTGTATGCCTTCCTGCCCTGGGACGACACCGCTGAATGCTTCGGCGGCACCTGCTCGATCTCGCCGATAAAGCCCTCGAACGCGCGCCGGATATCGCTTTCACCGAGGGCGCTCGCATCAACTGTTTCAATGACGCGTCCCTCGATATCATCGGTATCCGTTGATATCCCGAGCCGTATGCCCGCGAGATAGACCTTTTCGGCGTCGAAGAAACTGATGAGCCGCCTCGCAGGGCCGATTGCCACGGGGAGCACCCCTTCGGCAAGTGGGTCGAGTGTGCCGAGATGCCCCATTTTCGGGGCTCGCTCGCCGGCATCGAGATAAATGCGCTTCAGCGCCCTGATACAGTCATACGATGTCGGGCCGCTTCGTTTGTAAAGGTTCAAGAATCCGCTCTCGGTCGGCACTATAAACACCCAACAGCCGCAAGCGCTTTCTCCGCTTCGGCAAGGAATTTTTCATATGCTTCTTCAATAGTCCCCAGGAAAGTGAAACCAGATGCGCGCGGATGCCCGCCGCCGTCGAACTTGGCCGCCAGCGCGAATGCGTCTATCGGCTCCCTGCATCTCAGGCTTGCCTTGATAACGCCGGGCTCGACTTCCTTGAAGAGCACGACTATTTTAAGTTTGCCCACTTGTGTAACCGATTCCATGAAATTCTCGGTATCCGCCGCGACGGTGCCGGTATCGCTGAACATGCCGCTGTCGATGTGGAACGCGGCGCCCGTATTGCCCGCGAAGAACCGGAGCGTGCCCATCGCCATCTGGAACAGCCTCAGCCCTGACAACGTGCGCGACGAATAGACCCGCGCGTATGTCTGGTGCGGGTTCGCGCCGGCCTCGACGCATCGCGCCGCCACGCGTATCGACCGTGAATTCGTGTTCGAATACCCGAACCGCCCCGTGTCGGTATATACAGCGCAGAAAATGCACGTTGCGATTTCAGGGGTGATTTCCGCTCCGAGGGCGTCGAGAATTTCGATCACCATCTCGCCGACCGATGAATAATCCGGGTCGACCCAGCTTATATCGCCGAAATAGACGTTCGATACATGGTGGTCGACGTTTATCGTCGTCAACCCGGCGTCGTACCATTCCTCGAACGGCTCGCCCATCCTTCCCAGGTCACCGGAATCAATGGCGAGAATTGTCCAGGGCGGATCATTCTTCTCGGGAAGCATGCCTTGAATCTCATCGCTCGCGGGGAGCCACGAATATGTTCTCGGGACATCCCCATGCAGGTAGAAACTGACATCCTTACCGATTGCCTTCAAGGCCATGTAGAGCGCAAGACCGCTGCCGATGTTGTCCCCGTCCGGAAACACGTGCGTGACAATCAACAGCCGTTTCGCCGATTTCAGCGCGTCAATTATTTGAGGTATCGGATTGTTCATCTTTATGCAATGATTCGAAAATCTCCTCAAGCCTGAATGCCTTCGCGATGGTTTCATCATGCTTGAAGATGAGTTTCGGAATTCTTTTTATCCTTATTTTTCTATTCAATAATCCCCTGATATACCCTTCCGCTTTCGTCAACTTGGCTATATTACCCTCGCTATCAACGCCATCGAGGAAGCTCACGTAAACCTTGGCGGATGCAAGGTCTTTCGATACTTCCACGCTCGTGATAGACATCAGCGGGTTCACGATATCGTCCATCTCGCGCTTGATAATCTCTACGAGTTCATCTCTCAACAGGTTCTCGACACGTTTTATCCTTCGACTGGCCATCTATTCGCCGCGGACTTGGAAGCCCGTCTCACCTCACAGTAATTCGAACCTTGTATCCAGAACCACAAGGCCATCGGCCCTCTCAAAATGCTCCCCCACCTTTTCGAGCTCGCTCCTCACAAGTTCCTCGCCATCCCCCACGCAGGCGGCTGTAAGAGTCGCTCGCTGCCATCCATCGTTTCCCGACGCCTCGATGATTGAAACATTGAACCGGCCTTTCACGCGCTCCAGCGGTCCTTTCAGGAGCGAACGTTTCTCCTTCAGGCTGTGCGCCGTGGGCATGTGAATCTCTATTTCCAAGATACCGACTCGATACACTTCGCATCACCATGGCGGCGTTATCCAACACGGAGGGGCCGTGCTACACGCGGCCCACTTCGACGATCTCGTAACCTTCAATGATGTCGCCTTCCTGCAGGTCGTTGTATCCATCGAGCATGATGCCACATTCGAAATCCTGCTCGACTTCCTTAGCGTCCTCCTGGAAGCGTTTCAGGCTGTTCAGCTTGCCCTCATGTATGAGTTCCCCAGCGCGGAAAATGCGGATGTCCATCCCGCGGACCAGCTTCTTCTCGGTTACATAGAGCCCCGCGATGACGGAGTCGCGTGTCTTCCTGAATACGGCCCTGACCTCCGCCCGGCCGATGATACGCTCCTCGTATTCGGGTTCGAGCATACCCTTGATGGCGAGGTCGATATCCTCGACTACCTTATAGATGATGTCATAGCGACGCATGTCGACCCCTTCGATCTGCGCCTGGCGCTTGGCTTCGGGTGTGGCATCGACCGTGAACCCGATGATGATGGCCTTGGCGGCCACCGCAAGCATTACATCATTCTCATTAATGCTGCCGACACCGGTATGCGTGAATCGGACTGTGACTTTGTCGGTGCTCAGTTTCTCGACGGCCCCGACTATGGCTTCGATGGAGCCCTGGACGTCGGCCTTTAGTATCAGGTTAAGGTCCTTTACGACGCCCTTCTCAAGCTGCTTGAAGAAATCTTCGAGGCTGATCCTGTTCTCAGCGTGGATACGATCCATCCTGCGGCTGATCTGTCGCTGGTTGTAGATATCCTTCGCGACCTTCTCATCCTTGACCTCGTAAAGCTTGTCACCGGCGATGGGGACATCGGACAAGCCGGTCAACTGAACGGGCCTCGACGGGCCTGCATCATCGAGCGGCTGGCTATGCTCGTCGGTCATCTGCCGTACGCGTCCCCATGTCGCGCCGCATACTACTATCGTGCCCGGGTTGAGTGTCCCTCTCTGAACCAGCACCGTGGCAACGACACCGAGCCCCTTGTCGAGCCGCGATTCGAGGATCGTCCCTTCAACCCGGCCGCTCGGATTCCCCTTCAGGTTGAGCATGTCGGTAGCGAGAAGCACCATTTCAAGCAGATCATCTATGCCCTGTCCGAACTTGGCACTGATGGGTACCATGATAGTTTTCCCGCCCCATGCCTCCGGAAGCAGTCCGTATTCGGCGAGCTGTGATTTTATTCGTTCGGGATCCGCGCCTTCCTTGTCGATCTTGTTAAGCGCGACGATGATCTCGAGGTTGGCGTCACGTGCATGGTTGATAGCCTCGATAGTCTGAGGCATAACGCCGTCGTCGCAGGCGACAACGAGTATGGCGATATCGGTTACCTGCGTTCCTCGCGCGCGCATCGCGGTGAATGCTTCGTGACCGGGAGTGTCGAGAAACGTGATTCTCCTGTCCCCGGTGGCCACCGCCTGGTAGGCGCCGATATGCTGCGTGATGGCCCCGGCCTCGGTGTCGATCACGTTCGAATGCCTTATCGCATCGAGGAGTTTCGTCTTGCCGTGGTCGACATGGCCGAGTACGACGACAACCGGCGGCCTCGGTACGAGGTCTTCTTCCTTGTCCGGCTCGCGTTCGATCTCATCCTCGACCTCGCGTATCTTCACATCGTATTCATAATCGAAATTCTCGAGGATAAGCTTGATGATATCGAGGTCGACGACCTGGTTTATGGTTGCCATAACGCCGAGGTCTGAAACGAGGAACGAGATAATCTCGCCGGCTTTGATGCCGGTTGCCTCGCTGAGGTCCTTGATCGTCATCGACGGTGTGACCTTGACGCGATGTTTGACAAGCGGCTTGACAGGCATCTCAATGCGTCCGCCGGCCTTCCTTCTCGACCTGCGCCTTACGGGCCCGGTCGTCCGGACGCCGCTTCGGGACTCCGATCCCCTGCCCTTGGACATCCCCCGGCGGTCTCCTTTGCCGAATCGTGTATCCTTTTCCTGCGAAAGGATTTTCTTTCGCTTCTTCTTCGTCTTCTTACCGCCGGCGCGTTGTCCGACGTTTGCAAGGTCGGACTTGATTCCCTTTTGCTGCAAAGCCTCGAGGGATTTCTTGAAGTCGGCTTCTCCCTTGAAGGGCGCCGCGGCGGGCTTGGGTTTTCTCTTCTTGTGGAACCTGTCCTGTCCCTCGCCTTTGTCCGTCCTGTCGGCAACATCGGATTTTTCCCCAACGGGCCTTTCCGGCGGACGCTGCCTTCCGCCCGGGCGTTCTTTCTTTCTCGGTTTCCTCTTCGGGGCTTCCGTTTCCGGGGGTTTCGGCGCGGCGACGGGTTCCCTCGGCGCGGGTTCTTCCCTCTGTGCCTTGGGAAGCACGCCCCCTTCGATGCTGAGCGAGCTTCGCTTCCGCCCGCGCCGCATCGACGTCCCCGGTCCGGGCTGCTGCGCCACGGGCTGCACGGGAGGTGGGGTCTCCACAACCGGGGGCCCCTGCGCGATGTCTTCACGGCGCACGTATCTCTTGCGTACAATTGTCTTCTTTATAATTTTAGTGCTGGTCGGCTGCTCGCGTTTTCGGGTTTGCGACCTGGAAGGAGTTTTCGGGGTGAGTGTAGATGAAGCGCTTTGTCCCGTTCCCCTGAAATCCCTCTTGATGCCGGCGTCGCGGGATCTCAGGCGCACCGGTTCATAAGCGTCGGGATTATTGCCAAGGGCGATGGATTTCGAGTCTTTCGCGCGGTCTGGAGTTTCCTGCTCGTCGACTTTCCGACCGCTGAACTTGCTCCTGAGAGCTTGCTCTTCCTCCGCCGTGACGGTGTTGAGCGCCTTAACGGCCTCGGACCCCATCTTCTGGAGTTCATTTAGAAGCTCGTTGGAAGTCTGTCCCAACTCCCTGGCTAATTCATGGACCCTAACCATACGTAAGGTCTCCTCCGAATCGTATTTCGCGCTTATATCAGTTCATAACACTCACCCGATATCGGGATCACATTGCTCGACGGCAGATTTCAATGTCTCATAAGGTATGTTTCCCTCATCGACCATGAGGGCCCTCGCGAAAGCCCTTTTCCTTCGGGCCTTCTCAAGACACTCCGCCGACCGGCAGATATAAGCTCCGCGGCCATCGGCATGGCCGCTTGCATCAATAATCACCTCGCGGGACTCAAGCCGCACGAGGCGTAAAAACGTGTCCTTCGGGCGTTTACACCTGCACGCCACACACGATCTTTCCGCTATGTGGCTCTTGCGCCCGGACATCATCCGCCTCTTTATTCATCCACGCCCTCGATGCTCTGCGCAACCTCGGGCTGGGATTCCAATTCTGCAACAGGCTCCCCGTCGGTCTCCCCGGTAGATGCTTCCTCCGCCGGCGGTTCATCCTGTTCTGATTTCGATGCTTCAACCGGTTCTTCCGGCTTTTCTTCCGGAACGCCGGCGGCCGCCTCTTCTTCCCCCTCTTTGGTTTTTTCAGCTTCTTTGGTTTCTTCATCCTCGCCGAGCAGTTGGAGATAATTATCGAACGCGATGCCTTCCCGTGCAAGGTAAGTCTGCACGTTCTTGAGCGCCTGCTCGCCAAATCCCTTCACCGTCAGCAGACCCTGCGGCCCCATATCGAGAATGTCGCGCACCGTTTCGAGGCCCGCGCCAATGAGAGCTTCCAGGGCCGTCTTTCTCAACGGAAGGACATCGATGCCGCCTTCCATGAGTTCCCTGAAATGCGCCTGCCGGTCTTCCTCTATCGCCTTCATCTCGAGTTCGAATTTATCGCTCTCCTTGCGGATATCGATATGCCAGCCTGTAAGTTTCGCCGCGAGACGCACATTCTGGCCGTTCTTGCCTATCGCGAGGGACACCTGGTCGTCCGGCACGATGACCTCGGCGGATTCTTCTTCATCGAATATCTCCACCGAATAAACCTTCGCCGGGGCGAGTGCGTTGGCGATGAAATCGAACGGGTCATCCGTGTAGTGGATGATATCGATATTCTCGCCCTTCAGCTCGTTCACCACGGCCTGTACGCGGCTTCCTTTGGATCCCACGCACGCGCCTACTGGGTCGACATCGGGCGAATTACTCGCCACAGCCATCTTGGTGCGGCTTCCCACCTCGCGCGCGATGCGCTTCACTTCGACGGTGCCGTCGGCTATCTCGGGCACTTCCAGTTCGAACAGCCTCTTGACGAAATCCGGATGCGCCCTCGACAGGACCACCTTCGGGCCTTTCGGTGTCTGGGAAACCTCTTTGATGATGCTCTTCAGCGTGGTCTTCGGGATATATTTTTCCCCGTCGACCTGTTCCGACGGCGGCATCAAACCTTCGTGTTTATCCAGTTCAACTATTATATTTCCCTTCTCCCGTCGCCTTATCTTGCCAGTAACAAGCTGCCCCACGCGGTCCTTGAACTCCTCGAAAACAATACCGCGCTCGGCTTCCTTGATACGCTGCATAACGACCTGCTTAGCGCTCTGGGCGGCAATGCGTCCAAACGAAAAATCGAGATGACTTCCATCCGTCTCGACCATGTCATGCATCTCGGCGTCCGGCTTGAGTTTCCTGGCGTCATCGAGGGTTATCTCCACCTCGGAGTCCTCGACGTCATCCACCACTTCTTTCAGAAGGTAGACTTCGACATCCCTGCCGTTCTCGGCAAGCTTGAACTTCGGGAAAATTTCCTTGCCGTTGTCCTTCTTGTATGCGCTTACGAGAGCGGCTTCCAGGGCTTCGAGCACGACTTCAAGGGGAACTCCCCGCTCCTGGAGTATGTCTTCAAAGGCATATTTTAGATCCTTAAGCACTTGATGCCTCCGTCATCAGCCCTGTGGGCGAAATGACTTCGAGTAAATCCAACGCTGTTTCATTTCTTCCGGGCCTTCCCGGTTTTCCCCTTTTTCCCACCGAACGCCTCGAGGCGGGGATAGAGTCGAACAAGGGCATATCGCCCGGCCTCAATGATTTCCTGCTCGCCGTTCTCGAGGCCGACCGTAATCGTCCCGGTATCATACCCTATCAGCTTGCCGGTGAGCATTCCGCCACCGGACGCCTTCGAGAGATGCACTCTTATATCCCTGCCGGTGAAACGTTCGAAATCCGCGGGCTTCTTCACGACCCTGTCGAGTCCGGGCGATGAAACTATCAGTGAAAAATCACCCTTGAAAAAACCCTCGACTTCAATCGCCGATTTAATCCGCTTCGAGATACCGGCGCAGTCACCGACACTTATGCCTGTTCCATCCATCCGGTCGCAATACAGTTCGAGCATCTCTCTTCCGTATGCGCCGGACAGCCTGTGGTCGACCAGTTCGTAACCCATCTCCCGCAGCCGGGTTTCTACAAACTCGACCAATTCCGTAATTACTTTCTTACTCTTCAAATCCTTATCTACAAACGCTCACAGAAAAATCGCACCTTATAAAAACACAAAAAAAAGCGGGCATAATAACCCACTCTCATAAGCGAGAATGTCGGGTACATAATAACATAAGATTCAATCAATGGCAAGATAATTCGCTTAATAACCTTATGCGAAGTGCTTGACATCCTGTGCCCATCGGCGATAAATCTGATATATTGTAATGCCGTGAACGGGCGAACGAGAATCTTGATTTCCCTGGGCGTGACGCTGGGTCTTTTTATCATCTATGCGGTATGCTTCCTTGCGATGCACCTTCCATACGGCATCCGGTCGGTATGGCCGGCATTCGTGTTCGTGTTCGCCCTCACGATGTATCTCACCGGCAATCCTTTCAGGGAGGATAACGATGCTGAAAAGCCGCACGATTAAACTATTTGCGGTATTCATAGCCTTTCTCGCGCTTGTCTCGGTCAACGCCGCAGCGCAGGGGAATACCCGGGCCTGGCTTGACAACAAGACGCTCTATGTCGATTACGACGGCCAGAAGCAGATGGTCGATATGGAAGTCTACGAGGCAGTGATATCCCCCGACGGCGCGAGGGTGATTTATACGAAACATACCGGCGGCGGTTCGGGGGATGAAGGGCGCACGCTTTTCCTATACGACCCCGTTCTGAGGCTTCGCGAGCCGCTGTTCCAGTTCACCGATATCATCAAGGACCCGGTCTGGATCCTGCGCGACGCGCGCAACTTCATTCTCTATACGCGCGGGAAGGGAAGCAACCACATCAACGACACGGTAGTGCTGTTCGACCTCGAGCCGCGCCGTACGCTGCTCACGTTCCCGGGAAGCATCACCGGTATTATACCGGGCGGCGGAGTCAGCTATATGACATATACGGATTCCGGCTCGCCGGAAAGTCAGTATGATTTCTACGTTGATGAATTCGTCAACCACGTCGGGCCGCCGGACGGTTCATTCGCGATGGCGTCGTCGCAGTTGCAATCATCGGTGAATGATTATAGCCCGATGCGGGCGTTCGACGGCAATTACCGCACCGCATGGATAGAAGGGGCCGAGGGCAACGGCGCGGGGGAATGGATCGAGATGGAATTCCCGGATAAGGTCAACCTGAAGAAGATTTACATCGTGACCGGGTTTCACAAGACGCATGCCGATTTCGGCGACTTATTTCCACTGAACGCGCGGTTGAAAAGCGGAGTCATTGAATTCGACGGGGGGAAGAAGGTCGATGTAACATTCCTCGATTCCAAGGACCCGCAGCTTATTAATCTCGGGCCGGGCATAACCGCGAAAACGGTGAAGCTTACGGTCAATGAAACCTTCGCGGGCCTCGAATGGGACGATTTATGCATAAGCGAGATTATGTTTGAGATGGGATAGATCCCCAGATGTTCCGATGTTTCGGGACACCCTTGTCCCGAAACTCCCAAATACCGGCTTCTCGATTGTGATAGAATTTGGATAATCCTTCACCGCATTTTTTGTGAAGAAATTTTACCCATCCCGTTAAACGCTCACGCGTCCCGGTAAGTTAAAGACACCGAGGAGGTGGTGAGCTTGCCGGTTGCCACTATGTGTATTGAAGATGACCACGTGCTCGTAAGCCGTTACCAACAAGGTGAAGCGGCTGTATTCGACGAGCTCTACGCGCGGCATATCGACCGGGTATACCACGTCGCCTACAGGCTCGTGGGAAACGCCGATGCCGCGCAGGATATCTGCCAGGAAGCGTTCATACGCGTCTACAGGAATCTCGGACGCTTCCGGTTCGAGGCGAAATTCACCACATGGCTTTACACCATCGTGCTGAATCTCGCCAGAAGCCATCACCGGGGGAAGCGCAACGATCCGGTCGATGAGATCCCGGCGAATCTTCCGGGAAGCGACGGGCGCGATATGATCGACAACATCGCGCTCAAGCAGAAGAAACTCGCCGTGAAACGCAAGATCAAAGAATTACCGCCGAGGGAACGGGAAGCGCTCGTGCTCAGGCATTACGAGGGACTGAGCTGCAAAGAGGCCGCCGAAATAATGGCTTGCGCGCCCGAGACGGTACGCACGCTGAGCTTTTTCGCCGTGCGGAAACTCAGGGAAGCCCTGAAAGAGGAGGGCTACGAGGTATGAAGAACGATATGTATATACCAGACCACAACGGAAATCCAGGCGAGTATTGGGAGAATCTGCTTACGGCTTTAACCATGGACGACCTTGGCCCGGAGCAGAAGCGACTTATAGAGAAACATCTCGAAGGATGCGACATCTGCCGCAAGGCGTTCGGGAATATCAAGGCTTTCCTGACCGAACTTCCCGACCCCGCCGATGCGCTCGATGAATCGCGCAAGCGCGAGATGCTCTATAACATCAAGGAGCGGCTTCGCGAAGAGGAAGAGCCGCGCGAATCATCGATAGGATGGTTCTGGAGCCTGTTCAGGGGGAAGGGGCTTAAATACTCCTACGCCATCGCGGCGGTCATCATGGTTGGATTCGTATTCAACCTGCACGGGAAACTTGCCAACCCGAAGGCATATGAGCTGCGCGTACTCGGCGGCGATGAACTCGTCGCGGGAGCGCCCGCGGGATTGCGTGTGCTTGTCACCGACAGCGAACGAGGAGAGGCTATCCCGATAGCGGGAGTCCCGGTGAGTATCGGCATCGCGGATGAACGTCACCCGATAAGGACGCTGTACCGTGGCAAGACCGATAAATCCGGCACGATCGATGCGTCATTTGAGATCCCGAAAAATACGGTCGGGAATTACCGGCTGTATGTCGATGCCGACCACACGAACACCGGCAGGCCGCTCGATTTCCCGATTACCACCACGCGGCCCGCATCGATACTCATCAGCACCGACAAACCTCTCTATCAGCCTGCGCAGGTGGTGCACATGCGCGCGATGATGCGGGATGCATCGAGCGGCAAGGG
>CAZSPL010000002.1:43415-56307 GCA_964608735.1 uncultured Planctomycetota bacterium
CGCGATGTGACAATCGAGATTGAGAATCCTGACGGCACGAAGATTTTCCGCAAGATACTTCCCACAAGCGAATGGGGCATCGTCTCGACCGACCTGCATCTGAGCGATCTCGCGGAGACCGGGAAATACCTGATCCGGGCAATATCGGATGAGGATTCGGCCGAGATGGATATCACCGTCGACAAATATGTCCTGCCCAAGTTCAAGATAACTGTTGACACCGACCAGCAATATTACCTTCCCGGCGATAAACTCTCCGGCACGGTACATGCGTTGTATCATTTCGGGAAGCCCGTCTCCAACGGCGATGTGACGATAGTCCTTTCGACGTTCGACGTGGCGGAGAATATTCTTCATACAATCAACACAAAGCTCGACCGGAACGGGGAATATAAATTCGATTACAAGATTCCCGGCACGATGTTCGGCTCATCATATCTCGAAGGCGGGACCGAGTTGTATATCGACGTGGATGTGCGCGATACCGGCGGGCAGAAATTTTCGTCGACGAAGAGCGTGAAGGTCTATCCCGAACGACTCATGCTTCGCGCCGTGCCAGCCGCCGGACGTCTCGTGGGCGGGGTTGACAACCCGGTGTATATACTCGCGTATCGTCCCGACCATACTCCCGTGGCGCTCACGGATGTTGAGGTAGCACTTAACAAAACGGCATACGGAGCCGCCGAAATCGTTCCCGGATTGTATAAGGCCGAGATCGATCCAGGTGAGTTGAAGAATGACATCGGTGACGAAGCGGAAATCGAGCTTTATGTAAGCGGCATCGACCCTGACGAAGGGCGGTTCGACGATCGCATCGTCAAGGTCAACGCCGAACCGCTCGGGATACTCCTTATGACCGACGCGGTCTTCTACAAGCCCGGCGATGAGATTAAATGCATGCTCACCGCGCAGTATTACGTGAAGACGGCGTTCATCGACCTTTACGCCGACGGACGCACAATCCTCACCAAGTCAGTGCAAATCAAAGACGGTCGCGCCGAGTTCACGCTGTCGCCGCCGTCCGGTGCTGATGGGCAAATCGAGGTCAGGGCGTATGCCATCAAAGGCGGGGCGCCGCCCGAAGCATTCGCCGAGGCGCAGCTATGGATGCGCGATGCCCGTGTCATCTATATCGAGAAGCAGGAAGCGGGCGGGGAAATCGTTGCGGCATTCGATTCGGATGAATATCTTCCCGGCTCAAACGGGAACCTGAACATCGAGCTCAAGGACGGCTCCGGCAATGCGGTGCAAGGCGCGCTCGGCCTGAAGATGGTCGATGAAGCGCTCTATACACTCGCCGGGGAGCAGGCTAACCTCGAAAACCTCTACCGCGAACTGGTGAAGGATATCCTCGAGCCGCAGTTTCAAATCAAGGGGGAGGAATTCCTCCAGCGGTTCAGGGGGCTCATCGAGCCGGTGCGCGCGGCAGATGAAGCGGCGGCGCGTGGATTCGGCGACGTTATCGCGGCGGAAATGCGTCCGGCGAAGTTTGAATTCGCCGTCGATATGAGCAACAGCGACCTCATTTACGGGCTTGAGAATTATTCCATCCAGAACGCATGGCTCGACGGGATGACCGCGCTGCTTATTTTATTGACGGCGATATTCATCGTTTACATGGCGGCGAATATTGTACTGTGGGCGCGTCCGGCATATATCACGATGCCGAACGAAGACAGGCCGTTCCAGAGCATTGTACGTACATCGTTCTGGCCGTTCGTAACGGCGGGGCTTTTCCCGCCGCTGTACCTTGCCAGTTCGCTTGTCATGGCGGGATGGCTGTTCAGTCCCTCGCTGAGGCGCTCATCGAACCGCGCATTCAGCGCGAAGTTCGGTATACTCAGCCTGTTCCATCTCGTCGCTGGGGTATTCGGAATCGTCCTCTTCCTCGCGCTGAAGAAGAATGTCGAATTGGGATGGCTGAGTCCGTTACCGTATTACCTTATACCGATGGGCCTTGCCGTAGCGATAACGTTGTTCGTGAACAGAGTCGTTTATACGCGCACGTCAAAAGCTGTAACATATGTGATGGTAGGAGTTTCTCTGCTTGTTCTTATTTTAATATTTGTGCCCCCCTTCTTTATAATTACCAGAGGTGGAGGGATGAACCCGGCAAAAGCGACGCTTCGTTCTTATAATGAAACCGAAGTTGCGCTCGAAGAAGCCGGAGGAGACTGGGATAAGAAAGATGAATCAGCGGGTGGATTCGGCGGCGGCGGGATGATGCTTCGCGAAGCCGCCGGGGATATGGCTCAGCCGATGGCCCCCCCGATGCCCGAGATGGAAGCCGCCGAAAAAGCAATGCCCGCGTCGACCGCGGCGCCCGGCGCGCCAGCGGAACCGCCGAGGCTTCGCAAACGATTTCCGGAAACCATGCTCTGGATTCCGGAACTCATCACCGACAAACTCGGCAAGGTCACGCTGCCGGTGGAATTCGCTGACTCGATTACGGACTGGCGGCTCGATAGCGATGCCATCACCGCGCAGGGCGGATATCTCACCGACCAGATGAATGTCCGCGTATTCCAGCCGCTGTTCGTCGACATGGACCTGCCGGTCGAGCTTCGGCGCGGCGATTATATCGAGCTTCCGGTCGTCGTATACAATTTCCTCGACACGGATCAGCGAGTACGGGTCGAATTGTTGAAAGACGCGAGTTTCCAACTCACGGGAGAGGATTACGAGCAATTTCTAAACCTCGGCCCCGGTGAAGTCGCATCGGTGCACTATCCCATCACCGCGACGAAGGTCGGCAAGATGAAGCTCGAAATCGGAGCTTACGGTTCTACCGCAGCGGACCGTGTGATGAGGGAACTCAATGTCATCCCCGAGGGCATCAAGCAGGAAGATTCGCTCCAGGGGCGGCTTTCGAAGGGCGAGAACAATTTCGAATTCTCGATTCCGGAATTCGCGGTGCCGGATAGCGAGGTTGCGATCCTCAAGCTGCATCCGGGGACGATGTCGCAAATCGTCGAAGGGCTGGAGAATATTTTCCAGGTGCCGTATGGATGCTTCGAGCAGACATCATCCACTACCTACCCGAACATACTCGCGCTGAAATACATGCGCGACACAAAGCAGATACGCCCGGAAATCGAAGCGACAGCGCTGACATATATCGAGCAGGGATACCAGCGGCTGTTGTCATTCGAAGTCAAGGGCGGCGGGTTTGACTGGTTCGGAAATCCACCCTCGAATATCATTTTGTCGGCATACGGCCTGATGGAATTCAAGGACATGTCCGATGTCAGCTATGTCGATGAGAAGGTGCTCGAACGCACATTCGACTGGCTGGTTTCGAAGCAGGAAGCGGATGGCGCGTTCTATTCGGAGGGGGGGATTAACGAGGGGATAACATCGTACGGCTCATCGCGCGGCAAGGCGACCGCGTTCGTCGCGTGGGCATTCAGGCATGCGGGCTATGCCGACACCGATGCATACCGCAAGGCCATGGATGTCGTCGACAAGCATTACGGCGAGCTGAATGATGATTACGTTCGCGCGCTGATTTTGAACGCCGCAGGCAACAACGCTCAGTTTGCCGATGTCGCGAAACGCGCCGCCGATGATCTGAAAAAGAATGCGATCATCGACAATGAAGGCCTCATACACTGGGAGACGGATTCCGATACGGCGGTGTATTCATATGGCGATTCGGCATCCGTGGAGACGACAGCCATCGTGGTGCTGGGATTGATCGAATCAGGCCAGCAGAAGGATCTCATCGGAGGTGCCATCAACTGGCTTATCAGCAAGAAGACCCCCAACGGCACGTGGCCGACCACATCGGGAACCGTCATGTCCCTGAGGGCGATCATCGAAGCCGAAGGCAAAGTCCGCCAGGACGCCACCGGCGAGATAGAAGTTATCCTTAACGGACAGAAGCTCGACACGGTGGTACTGACCAATGAGAATAACGACCTGATGCACACGGTCGATCTCCGCCCCGCGCTCAAAGTCGGACGCAACAATATCACCATCGCGTCGACGACACCGGGACTGACATACCAGGTGAGCTACTACTACAACACGCAAGCTCCGGAACGCGAAGGTCTCTTCGGGCAGGAACCGTTCGAAGTGGAAGTCGCCTACGACCGTACCGAGCTCGAATCGGGCGGTAAGGCGCGGGTTAACGTGAAGGTGCATAACCGGGATAGCCGCGACGCCATGATGGTGCTCGTCGACCTCGGGCTCGCGCCGGGATTCGCGCCGGATGGATTCTCCCTCGACGACCTTGTCGACCGCGGCAGGATAATGCGATGGGAACGCAAGGCGAACCAGATTACGATCTACCTCGATAAGGTTAGCATGATGTCGACATACGATTTCAGCTTCGACCTGACGGCATCGTTCCCGATAAAAGCGAAGTCCGGCGAGGCGAAAGCGTATCGCTATTACGAGCCGGACGATGCATCGGTGAAGCCTGGGGTTGAGTTCACGGTGGCCTAAGTCACAGGTGTTCGAAATCAAAAACCGGCGCCAAAGCGCCGGTTTTTTATAGGTACGAGTTGAGTTTCAACTACTGTATGGCATAAACATAGCCCTGGTCATCACCGACATACAACGTGCCGTCCTCGCCTATCGCCGGTGAATAAACGACCTTCCCAGCGACACGTACCGACCACATCATGACGCCGTTCGCATCGATGCCGAACACATACCGTTTATCCGTGCCGATATATACATTCCCCGCGGCATCGGTCACCGGCGCGTCGCTCGCGAATTTGGTGTGGCATTTGTCGGGATACCCGAACGACCATTTATGCACGGGCGCGCCGTCGCCGGCGACATCGTACGCGCACAACTCCGTGGTTCCCGCGCAATAGAGCACGTCATTTCTGTCGACAACCGGGCTCCAGTCGGTCTTCACTCCGCTTATGACCATCTCGTATTCCGCGAGGTCGGGTGAAAATCTGTACAACTGGCCGTACGTGTTGAGGACATAAACCCGTCCACGCGAGTCTATCGACGGGCTCATGGAAACAGCGCCTGTAATCGCGCTCTCATACATGTGAGGGTCGATATCCGGATTCGAAGCGTCATAGCGGAAACCGTACAGCATCGGGGTGTTATATGCCGAATCGCCGAAATAGACGATGCCGTTATCACCGACAACGGGTATCGAGTTGATCTTGCCGCCGACAACCGCAAGCGCCTGTGCCCACACATTGTCCCCCGACGGGGTCGAACCAATGATCGGGCTGGAAGGGCACTTATACGAGATTCCCATGAAACCGTTCTGCTCGACGCTGTCATCGAGCACGATGCCGGGGCTCGGGTCGCCCGGGACTTCCACTGAGAAGACATCGGCGAATGTGTCCCCCGCGATATACGTATGCTTGATGACCGTCCTCGAGCCGTTGTCAAACGCGAACCAGTAACCCGGTTCATTGTCGATGGAAACAGCGGTCGGCACGTTAGGTGTAGCTGTCAGGGCGACCAGTCCACCGGTCGCGGCATCGAGCGCGATAACCGCATACTTGTATGTTTGGGTGTTGCATCGCGGCAACGGCTTTACCTGCGCCGAGAAAAAGATCCTGTTGTTCTCGTCGATGGTAATCGCCGACTTGACAGTCTTGCCTGACACATTCTGCCCGTTCCATGTTCCAAATTCGCGGCTGGACCATTGCACCTGCGCGCCCGCCCGGGGGCCGATGAAATCGCTCGATGCATTATGCCGCCTGTCGCCGTAGGGCATTGCGTAGGGCTGACCCGATACGATCAGCTCTTCGAGTACGTCAACGCCGACCGGTATTTCAACAGCTGTCTGTGCAGCTTTGGCCAAATTCTCTATAGTCAACATCGCGGCGCCGGATGTATCGTGCGTCATGCCGGATACATCGACAACGAACGTGACAAGGGTCGCGCGCCCGGGGGCAAGATATGAAGGCGGCTTTATGAATGAAAGCCACTCGCTTCCCGGAGCGGCGGCAAGGCTGCAATAGAATCCCATGCAGCCTGAGTTCATTATCTTGACGACGCCCTGCAACTCGCCCGCCGCGGGATCAACATCGGCAAACTCAATCGGATCCGGGTCCCACGACGCGGCATAATCGCTCTCCACCATAAATACGTTTACAGGCACCTTATAACCGGCCTTGACATTGCCGCTTGTAACATCGCGAAGCGTGAATACGACTTCCTCCGCATTATTGCCGGTCGACCAGAATGGGTCGGATGTGTCGGCGACGTTCAGTTTCCTCGATGTCGAATAGCCCACCGCGAGATAACCGGTTTCGAGATCGAACCCGATCCTGCCGGATGCGCATTCGAGAGTCCAGTTAACCGCCGTATTACCTCTGTTCGTGAATATAACATCCGCCGTGTTGGACATCCCGCCCATACGGGCGATTATCTTCACGGGATTGGGATACATCTCATGCACGAATGATGCCGAGTAGAGCGTATGACTCAGATAATACAATCCGCCGCCGCTGCGCGCCTGGACGCCCGCATAATACCTGTTGGGCACCAGCACGTCGGGGGGAAGCCCGTAATCGGCATAGGTATGATTGTCGTCCTCGACAACAGGCGATGAAGGCGACAAATCGGCGACGTTTTTATCCCTGAAAACCTGCTCAAGTTGCTGGACCGATTTATCGTAATCCTTGAAGTAAATGAAATCGAAGCTCACCGCTCCGCTATAACTCGTATCCATCTTCCAGTAATCGGCTAAGTCCTGATTGCTCGACGATTGCACCGTGCCGCGCTCATAGTTGCTCATAGTCGGCGTCTGGGTGGAGCATGAATTGTTTACAGACTCGGTAACGTCGCTAAGACCGGTCGCGACGCGGAGTTTGTAGTTCGTGAAATACACCGGGTTGGTTATTTCAATCCAATATGTACCGGGATTTAGCCCGGTGAAATTGAGCGCCTTGGGAATGCCGATGCCGCTACGTTCGCCCATCGCTACGTGCGTATCCGCTGAAGCATCGTATCTCCATACCCGCACAACCGAGCGACTCTGGCCTCCGGCGAGTTGCACGGAAAGGGCGTCGGTATCGGTAAGCTCGACCTTGTAGAAATCCGTCGGATCCTTCGCCGAGCCGGTGGTACCCTCGCGCGCTTTGGGCCAGTTTATCGAGCCCGATGCGGGGTCGTCCGCGGTGGCATACAGCGGAATCTCAACGGCGGTATCGAATCCGTCGTTCGGCTCGTTGTCGGCATATAGCGCCGCTTCACGGAACGACTCCTCGATGTCCGGGACGAAGGAATCATCCTGCAATAAAAGCCCCTCGGTTAGATCATCCCCGCTTAACGTTAAACCATCATCCTGTGTAATCAGCGGCATGCCCGCGTCGTCCGGAAACAACGGATTAGATGAGCCGTTGCCGGAACATCCGCTGTGTGTCAGGAAGAGAAAGACCAGTATGAATGGACACCCGAAGAATGCAATCCTTCGAAATATCATTGCTCCACCTCAAGTATGTCCGTCTCCCGGTGCGGCAAAAAAAACCGCCCGGTCTATTCACATAGCCGAAGGCGGATAAGGGCATCGCTGTCCAGGTCCTTCGGCGGGCCGGCTGTCTTTTTAAGACCCGTGCCTTTGCGAACCGGGGTCGCCCCCGGGTTGCCTTTTCGGGACAATAACTATCCTATGTAACAGTATATTATACCATAATCGAGGCTTTTGCGCAAGATGCAAGGCGTTTATAATGCGGTTTATAAGATATTGAAGGCGTTTTCATCAATATGAATATTCCGTATCGTTTGGGAATAAAACGTTATAACTACATCTTTCCGAGATCGATCCTGTCGAGTGGGAATACCGGCCCGTCGGTGCACACATGGAGATACGCGCCTTCCCTCGCGGGAGCGGCGCATCCAAGGCATACACCGAATCCGCACGCCATCTTGCATTCGAGGCTGACCTGCACCCTTCCGCCGATAAACCCGCCCCATCGGGTCAAGTTGCGAAGCATCTCGATCCTTCCGCAGACATACGCCTGGGTGACATCTTCCGCCTTAACATTCTCTTCGAGCGGCACTGTGATGAACCCGCGCGTGCCTATCGAGCCGTCCTCGGTGGCGATGACCGGGTCGTATCCGAGCTTCCGGATTTCATCGAGGCCAAACAAATGCTCGGCGACTCGTCCCCCCAGGTACACCTGCGGCTTGTGTCCCCTCGCGTGAAGCTCCTCGAAAACCCATATGAGCGGCGGAATCCCCACGCCTCCGCCGATGATTACCGGATTATCCCCGGCGACCTTGAGATTGAATCCGTTTCCGAGCGGGCCGAGGATATCGAGAGAGTCACCCGGTTCGCGCGCGGCAAGCCATTCGGTGCCGGGCCCGACGACGCGGAAAATTATATCGAACGTACCCGCCTTGGCATCCGCCCGCGTGAAGCTGAACGGGCGCCTGAGGATTACTCCCGGGCCGGGAGTCAGCATATTGATGAACTGCCCCGGCTTCGCGGTTTTGCTGATGGCAGGGCATTTGAAGCGTACGGAATAGTGCTCTGGACATAGTAGTTCTTTCCGGATTAACTCCGCGGTGACAAGTTGTTTTCTCATAGCATCCTCGGTGGAAGATGTTAGCTTATGTGGGGAAGTGCGGCAAGGTTAAAAGGGATTTCAGGACGGATGTTTTTCAAAAACCGGCCGTCAGATCGCTTGTGGGTTGCGGCCCGAGGTTTCGCGCTCCCTTTCGCGCTTGATGATGTTATACATCTGTATCGCGAACTGCAGCCGCGTATTGAGCTCATCCGGGCGGAACGGGAAGTTTATAAGGTCATCGGCGCCGCTTTGTATCACTTCGATAGCCTTCCGCGCCATGCCGTCGGTTGCCACCACGAGAACCGGAATATGACAATATAGGAAATCGGATTTGAGCCAGCTTATGAAAAGCGACGCATCCTGGATGCCGATAGTCGTGTCGATCAGCACTACTGACGGCGTAAAAGCTTTCACGAGCGCCTTTGCGTCGATACTATCCTTCGTCGTCTGTAGCTTGTATGTATACCAGAGCTTCGTCTCGCGGAAAAGGCGGCTCAAGTCGGTGGAGAGCGGTGTGATCCCCTCGATGATCAGTATCTTCATTTTCGGCGGAGTATAGTTGGCCAATCGCTGGAATCCTATCTCCCTCAGCGCCTCCCGCCGCGTGCTGAACACGGGAAGCACCACACCTCTCAGGTTCAGCGAGATAATCCTCATCGGCGTAGGCTGGATGTCGGTAAGATAAATCTTGCCCTCACGGCGGTGGGTGTAATGGATTGTATCGAGAATCGTGCTGATGGCGTTGGAGTCGATGAACAGTACCCTCGAGAAGTCGAGGAGTATAACGCGGACGTTCTGGTCGAGGGCCTTTCTTACTTCCGTGATAATCCCCGCCTTCATTTCGGCGGCGTTCCCGGAAAGCTTCACGGTGGCGACATCGTCCTGTAATTCAAGGTCTACTTTGAACATATGCTTCTCCTACCCGATCAATGCCCCATCAAACCGGTTGAAAACCCGACGCCCACTCCGGACGCGCTTTGCAGGGATTGAGGTGTTCATTCTACAGGATGTGGTGCCGGTGTCAACGCCCTGTCGCAATGCCATCACCTTTTTCCCCTGATAATGAGTATATCTTCATCGCTGCCGATACGGTAAATCTCCCGCATCACCTGCAATGCCGTCGATGACGCCACCGCCGGGGAGAAATACTCCGGCTTGCCCCACTTCCTCAGATAATACAGGCTGACCTTGTCGGGGGACTTGAATCCGAGGAGATTCATCGCCGCATCCTGGTCAGGCCCAAGCTGATATATCTCCGGCAGGTCCTGGTTCCCGACGGCTTCGGAATATATCTCGCCGCAGATCTCGTCGATCCAGAACTGCACGTAACGGCCATCCGATTCGACAAGCAGGAAATTCCCCTGCAACCGCCTGTTTGCGAGGTCCTGCAGGGCTTCGGTGAGTTCGGCGGCCAATGTGTCGCTTTTGCGTGACGGTTTCTCCCCGTCCCCGTCAAGGTCTATCAATGAATCTATCGAATAATCCTCGGCCATGGCCATAATTATTTTGCCAATTTCTTTTCGAGGTTGGCGCTTACGATATCGGTAACTTCCTCCGCCTTCTTCCTCGCTTCTTCGAGAATCCGCTTTGCCTCTTCATGCACATTCTTAACGTATTCCTTATCCGAAATACTCGGGAGATTGATGGTCACGTTGTAGTATGCACCTTCGGCGCATGCCCTTGCCATGAGAGCCGCGACGCCGGCATCGCTGTTACTGTTGATGTTCCCGCGCAATGCGACCGCTTTCGCCAGGTCAAGGGCTTCGATACTCGCTTTCAGCACATCGAGCGGTACTTCAGTCGCGCCCCTCGTGGCTTCATCGATGGCTTTCTTACGCATGGCCTTTTCCTCTATCGTATCTTTCGGCATACGGAAGCTGTCCATCAGTTTATTGAACGCATCGGTATCGCGGTCGATGGCATAGAGGAAGAAGTCCTTCAGATGCTGGCCCGCCACGGGGAGTTTCATCATCTCCTGGCGATGCTCCTTATACTCCGGCTTGGGCCATGTGAGATTTCCGACCATCGCGCTCAGCGCGGCAGACAGGCATCCCGCCAGCGCCGCGACCGAGCCGCCACCCGGTGCCGGGGAATCGGTGCTCAGCTCGTCGGCGAATTCGCGCAATGTCATACCCCTGAGCTTGCCCTGATCGGTCTCGACGAAATACTCGATTATCTTTTTCTCATTCACCCACGGATACAACTGGTCGAGGCCGAGGCTCATCACGGCGATGCGTATCAGTTCCTTCTCGGGCACGCCGCGACTTCGCTTCTGCTTCCTGAGGAAAAATTCCCCCGCGTCTGTCATGACCTTGAGCGGCACCAGGCCGACGACTTCGGAGCCGGTCACGAGCAAGCCATCCTCAATCGCGAGCTCGCAGCATTTGAAATAGACTTCGTGCAGCGGCGTAACCTCGGTGTCGGTAAGGTTCATCGTAATCTGCGCGCATCCGAATTCTGGGATATACCACCCGGTCGATGCCACATTCTTGAACAATCCCGGCTCATATACAGTCTCGCCCTTTTCATCCTTCACGATCGTTCCCTTTTTATCACGCTTCGGCTGACCCTTTTCCCTGATAGTACCGGCGATTTTCTTCGCCTTTTTCGCGTCGACCGTATTAAGGTTGATGTTATACGCGATGAGGAATTTCCGCGCGCCGGTGGTGAGTACGCCGAATTTCGGGTTGAATTCCTGCGGGCCGAAATCCGGTTTCCAGTATGGCTCCTGCGCTTTTTTGGCAAGGGCTTCATATTCGCCGACGCGTATATTCGCGAGCTTGCGCCATTCCGGTTTCGTCGCTGCGAATTCATAAAGGTAGACCGGAAGTTTCAACTCTTCGCCGACCCGCCTGCCCAGTTCTTTGGCGTATCCGACACAGTCATCCATCGTGACGCCGGTGACCGGTACGAACGGGCATACGTCGCACGCGCCCTGCCTTGCATGCGCGCCGGTATGCTTGGACATATCGAGCACTTCATACGCCTTCTTTATGCAACGAAACGCCGCTTCGACGGCCGCTTCCGGTGTTCCGATGAATGTCACGACGCTACGGTTGGTCTCATAACCGGGGTCGACATCGAGCAGCCGCGCGCCGGGCACCGTCTCGACGATCGACGTAATCTCGTCTATCTTCGCCTTGTCCCTGCCCTCGCTGAAATTCGGAACACACTCTACGAGCTTCATCCTCTCGAAACCTCCGTTCGCTCAAAGCCGCACTGTAATCGTGGGAATTATAACAAAAGCTTAATGCCAATCAAACACAAAAGGCCGCCCGATAAGGCGGCGCATTGAAATCAGAACGCTGAATTCTACACTCAGGTCAATTGCATCATTAAGGTGCCCAGTTGTAGAAGGCTTCAGTGTAATGGTCAAACTTGCCCATAGCAATCGCTACTACGTGATCTTCACCCGCATATTCCTCGACTCCTACCGTAACCCAGGAAAATCCATTAATCGCGCCATCAGGGCCACTATTTCCGTGGAAGGTGAAGTTGGCTTTCCATGTACTGACAGCATTCATGCTAAGCGTGTACCATTTGCATACCAGACCCCCTTCCGAATAAACCACAAGATGGTCTAAACCATCGTCACAGTCAATGTCTACAACTGGGGCTGTAAACTCCAACACTGGTATAGCTGTTGGTCCCTCTCCATAAGTGTCAACCCAGTCGGGTCCGGCTATTTGTCTGTAAAAATAAACAGTACGAAGCGCCGGAACGGAATAAGCAATGGAATGGTAAAGATCGTCCTTAGCACCCATCGCCACGGATGCCTTTCTGGCATAGTAGTTTGTGTTCTGAACAACCGTAATCGTATCTACCGGGCTTGTGCTCTCAAAAAAATCAACGAAGTCATCATCCGTGGCGTCCATATCGTAAACCTTTGCCATGAAATAAGGGGAATCGTAATATGAGACAACAAGAAATTCACCATCCGGGGCAATATCCACATCGAGGAACTCGCCTCCGATCACCGTTCCACATCATCTATTAATCCCCAATAAACCCAGTCCGGATCAGAATCATCGCCCTCATAGCAGGCAACATCAATATCATCCTCATCATTATCGATGAACGTAACCAGCATCCTCGAACCTGTCTGAGTGGTATCGTAACGCCAACCACAGATTTCAATTATCTCGATATCATTTGTCGCGCTTACATCGGATTTAACATCGAGATCGGTCCGATGATTCCACGCAGTACCATTTCGCTGGAACACACACAATGTGCCCGGGTCCTCCTAATCGGTCGTAACAAGCTGGATTTCGCCTTCTGAGTCATTGTGATAACCGTAGCCTGCAACGAATCCCGGCTGATTGGTTCCATCTGAAGCATCGTGAAAGAGAAAAGTTAGAGTGTTAAAGTCGACATCCGCTCCCTGCCTATCC
>CAZSPL010000003.1:0-13716 GCA_964608735.1 uncultured Planctomycetota bacterium
GCCAAACGTCAACCTTGGTGCATTATTATTGACTTGGATAATGATGAATGTGGGCAGCTAATGCGAAGTTGTCTGCCCGCTCCTGCGGCATATATGTGTTTTCGCATCGCGGTTCGGTCGATTGAAGCTTGGATTCTTGCTGATAGGAGTCGGCTTGCGACCTATTTGAGTGTTGCGCAGGCTAAGATACCGTTGAATCTGGACGCTGTAAAGGACCCCAAGGAATTATTGCTGAGTATTACACGACATTCACGAAGCAAAGCTATCAGAGAGGACATATTGCCGAGGGAAGGCAGTTGTTCCAAACAAGGTCCCGCATATAATTCAAGGATGGTTGAATTTGTCAGCGATCCAACGAATGGATGGCGACCAGAAATTGCATGCAAGCATTCGGATAGCCTCGCAAGAGCGATTAACTGCTTGAGAAAATTAGCGAGAAGGCAAAGATCCCCAGGGGATCATCATCAATCCCCCCTCTTCCCATCCCACCTCAATCTGCTATAATTGGAAGGGCAACTCGATGGACAGGCGGTTATGAGAAGTTCACCTCTTTCGATTTGCCCCCGAAGTAAATTCCCGGGAGGGAGTAATGCCTAAGTTTATTTTCGTCACCGGCGGAAACGTAAGTTCTTTGGGGAAGGGCATCGCGTCGGCATCCCTCGGACGCCTGCTCAAGTCGCGCGGATTCCAGGTCGCCATCCAGAAGATCGACCCCTACCTCAATGTCGATGCCGGCACCATGTCGCCATACCAGCATGGCGAAGTCTATGTCACCTATGACGGCGCCGAGACAGACCTCGACCTCGGGCACTATGAGCGCTTCATCAATGTCGACCTCCCGGAATACTCCAATGTCACCACCGGCAAGGTGTACCAGGCCGTCATCGAGAAGGAACGACGCGGCGACTACCTCGGCGCCACGGTGCAGGTAATCCCGCACATCACAAATGAAATAAAAGACCGCATCCACCAGATGGCCCGCGAAACCAAGGCCGAGGTCGTCATCGTCGAGATCGGCGGAACCGTCGGCGATATCGAGAGCCTCCCGTTCCTCGAAGCCATCCGCCAGTTCAAGAAGGATGTCGGCCGCAAGGACTGCATCAATATCCACCTCACTCTTCTCCCGCATCTCTCCGCCACTGGCGAGCCGAAAACGAAACTCACACAGCATTCGGTGAAGGAACTCAGGAGCATCGGTATCCAGCCCGACGTCATCGTATGCCGCACCACGAAACTGCTCGATGCCTCGACCCGCGACAAGATCGCCCTCTTCTGCGACATCGATAAGGAATATATCATCACAAACCTCGATTGCGAGAACATCTATTTCATCCCGCTGATGCTCGAACAGGAAGGCCTCGGCAAAGCCGCCTGCGAGCTTTTACACCTTGACACAAGGGAACCCAACCTCGCCAACTGGGAAGAAATGGTTGACACCATCAGGAATCCACAGGGCGAGGTCAAGATAGCGCTCGTCGGCAAATATGCCGGGTTGCGCGATGCATACATGAGCGTACTCGAAGCTATCAAGCATGGCGGCATCGCTAATCACTTCGCCGCCAATGTCGATCTGATTCACTCCGAAAGCCTCGAAGGCAACGCGCCGTTCCGCGAGATGCTCTCCGGTTACGCGGGGATATGCGTGCCCGGCGGCTTCGGCGAACGCGGCACTCTCGGCAAGATCAGGGCGATACAGTATGCCCGTGAAACCGGTGTGCCGTACCTCGGACTATGCCTCGGCCTGCAGTGCGCCGTGATAGAATTCGCGAAAAATGTATGCGGAATCGAAAAAGCCAATTCCACGGAATTCGATGAGGTCACCCCCGACCCCATCATCGACCTAATGCCCGAGCAGAAAAAAATCACCGCGAAGGGCGGCACCATGCGGCTCGGACATTGGGAATGCCGGCTTGTCGAAGGCACCATAGCGCGGAATGCATACCAGGTGGAATCGGTGCAGGAGCGCCACAGGCACAGGCTCGAAATCAACAACAAGTATAAGCCGATACTCCAGGAGGCCGGGATGGTGTTCTCGGGACTTTCCCCCGACGGACTCCTCGTGGAGATCATCGAGCTTCCATCGCATCCCTTCTTCGTCGCCACGCAGTTCCATCCCGAATTCCAGTCGCGGCCGAACCGCGCGCACCCGCTGTTCCGCGATTTCGTCGCCGCGACGATAAAACTGTCGACCGATATGAAAAAGGAAAAACACACCGACAGGGCGATTGTCGGGAGAGGTTAGACTTAACCGGATAAAAATGCATCCAATAATATAGCAGCCGCGTCGATGACGGAGCGTTTTTCTTTCGTCAATTGCCCACGTTCATTCAGGAGGTTGATACTTATGCGATGGATTTCACCCGTCGTCGCTATAGCATTGGTAATCGTGGCCTCATCGTGCTCGGGACAGGGCACGGGCATCGTTCCACAGGATAATCCCAGGATTATCGATGCTCAGAGCGCCCATGTATGCTGGGGCTTATGGCAATTCATTGCCGACCCGGCATCCCAGTCCCTCGAAGCGGTCACGCTTCATTCAGGGCAGGGGCATCTCAACGTGATAGTGTTTCTCGAACCTCCCCCGCTCATATACCTGACCCTCGAAAGCGTCCAGTTTGTACCGGGCGGCGTAATAGCTGATATAGGCTTACGACATCCCTTCCTCGCCCTGGATGAATTCACTGGGTTCGATGTATCCGGCATACTCATCTCCAACGGCTCGTACTCGGATTATTCAGACGGCTCGATAGTCCATGCCGGTCCCGGCGATACATACCTCGTCAACGCCGACGGTTACACGCGGTGGTGGAATCCCTCCGAATTCCCCCACAACTCTTCCGCGCCGATTTCAGGCTACAATGACGGCCTGCTCGGCGCGCCCGATTCGTATGCCGACTACAACAGCACTATCAACGGCTATAAATACTACACAGAAAGCCTCGCCGTCGACGACCCGATCGGTGATGCCGATGCGACATCGCGCGGTATCTTCCGCGCCGGCCAGAAAAATGTGAGACGATTCAATATTTCCCTCGGCGACGCACTCATCTTCAATTATGCCGTCGATGCGTGCTGGGTGCCGCCGACGGGCGCGCCGCCCTATGATGTCCCCGGTGATTTTCCACCCGAAGCCAACCGTTCGGAGCCTTGGAGAATCACCGTCGCCGAAATTGAAAATACTCTCTGGTACAACGGCACTTCAGGCGGCGGTAACCTCGCGCTCGAAGTTCATGTGTGGGACTGGTACGGCATCGAGGATGATACGCTCTATTCATCGGTCAATGGAATCGCGGATATGTCCGGCATCAGCCCGGTCCTGCTCGATACCGACCTCGGCCACGCCGCATTTGAAGTCGAATACCAGGATGTGCCGGTCGCCGCTGACAGCCCGCTGTTTGTCCTCATAGCCGCGCAAAGCGGCGACACCGGCTTCGGAGGGCATGTCCCCGGCGAGCCCGATGCGGCATATTTCGTTCATGTCGCAGCCATCGGGCAAAATCAACCTCCGGTGGCTCTCGCCGAAGCCCTCACCTCCACCAACATCGAACCTGGCGGCACCGTGCAATTCGACGCCACTTCGTCCTACGACCCCGATGGCTCCATCGTGCAATACCTGTGGGATTTCAACGACGACGGCACATACGGCGATGCCCATACCGGCCCGGATGATACGCCGACCGCGACATTCAACGACGAAGGCATGTTCGAAGTCGACCTGCGTGTCGTCGATGACGGCGGACTCGATGATTATCTCGATGAGACAATAGTTGTCGAGGTCGACACTTTCGAAGGATGCACTGTCCCTGGTGACATATACGGCTACCGTGACGATGCGGCAATTCCATATAACGAGGGGCTCGAAAAGGCGATGCTGTCCGACGGCTATTTCATCGCGCAGCGAAAATGGGACATCATCAACCCCTACAACCGCCTCTCGCTTTATAAGGCGTATTATGAATATGAATGGGATGACTGCGTCGTCTACAACCCCGTCGAGGACAACTTCTGCTGGAAGCAGCAGAATTGGGTCGACCTCCCCAGCGTCGATGGAAATATCCAGGATATGGACGCCTGGATGGCGGGAACAGGCGATGTCCTGTCCGACGACATCTT
This sequence comes from uncultured Planctomycetota bacterium, assembly GCA_964608735.1. Lineage (GTDB taxonomy): Bacteria > JAJVIF01 > JAJVIF01 > JAPKYR01 > CAZSPL01 > CAZSPL01. The sequence continues at coordinate 4,114 of CAZSPL010000003.1, forward strand.
CGCCCTGTTCCTCGACAACGCCGCGAGCCAGATTGTGCTATACAACAACCTCAGCGACACAATCACCCCGCCCACACAGATGGACACCATCAACGTCGGATACCCCGTCGACTGTTTCGATTTCGCGCAGAACGGCGATTTATGGGTGCTCGATACGACCGGCGCGATGCATCGCTACGTTAAAAGCTCGAGTTACAACGAAGCGACCGCCGACGCCTTCGACCTGCCATCGGGAGTAACCGGCAATGTATTCGACTTCGCCATCATGTATTGCACTTCCAACTTCTACCTCTTCACCGACAATACCGCCGGGGGAACTATTTACAGGCTTTCACCGTCCGGCTCGCTTATCGGCTATCAGGAAAACGCCCTCCTTGTCGGCACGACCAACCACGGCACACTCGGCGACCAGGGGGATATCGAGATTGACCATTCCATCCTCTACGGCGAATCCGCCAACATGGAGCGATGCCGCATACTCGTCGGCGGCGGACAGAACAGCACCGCGGATTATATGATGCTCGCGCGCTACGGCGATGACCTGACATTCCTCTCCACATGGGAAATCAGCAATGCATACCCGAGCATGGGTAACGGAATAGGGACCATTCACTTTGATCCGAGGAATCATTATCTATGGACCGGCGGCGACCCGTTTGGCGACCCACTCAGCTCGATATGGATGAATTCCTGGTGGCCGATTCCGTCCGATTGGTAATACTTCTCTATAATCCGAAATAAAAACAGCGACGTCGCACCGTCGCGGTTTCTCGTTTCAATTATCGCAATCAGCGCCGCGTTCAGACTTCCCTCGCCCTTGCGCGCATATGCTCGATTTCATCCTTAAGCCCATACCACTGCGGGTCGGTCGCGATTATCTCGCACGCGAGGATCGCCGCGTTGGTGCCGCCGTCTATCGCGACACACGCCACCGGGATACCGCGCGGCATCTGGACGATACTCAACAGCGCGTCCATCCCGTCGAGCGGACCACCCGATACCGGCACCCCTATCACCGGTTTTGTCGTCAGGCTCGCGACAACTCCGGGAAGATGCGCCGCCATACCGGCGATGCATATGAACACACGGCATCCTCCGTTCTCCGCTTCCGTCACGATTCCCCTGAGACGCTCGGGATCGCGGTGCGCGGAACAGACATGATTCGAGAACGGCACCTTCATCTCGTTCAGTATCTTCACCGCTCCCATTATGACCGACTCATCGGTCTTGCTTCCGGCTATTATGCATACTGGTTGATCCATTTGTCCTCCGGCTCGGCATGCTCCTATACCCGGCCCGATTGTATTTCATCCACGCTCGAATTCTGCTTGAACATGCCCGGGAATTCGCGCGCGAGCCTCTTGAACAGCTCCATTGAATGATTCTCCGTTGTGAAATCATGCGCGCGACGGAATCCCTTCTCGATCAAACCCCTTCTCAGTTCGCCGTCGTCGATGATGCTCTCTATCGAATCGGCGATGGCCGCCGCATCCCCCGGTTCGAGAAGAAACCCGCATTCGCCTTCCTGCACGGTGCCCGCGTTACCGCCGACCCTCGTCACCACCACCGGCAGGCTCTGGCTCATCGCTTCGATGACCACCCGCGGCGTGCCTTCAGCACCGACCGACGGAAGCACGAACATGTCTGCGTTACGGTAGAATGCGAAAAGCTCCGGTCCGTATTGTATATGCCCGTGGAAATGCACGATATCATCTACGCCCTTCGTCTTCGATGCCTTCTTGTATTCCCTCAACTTCCCGCCTATGCCGAGCAGGTCGAACTCGACTTCGCGACCCTTCCCCTTGAGGATAGCGGCGGCGTCGAGAAGATGCGGGATCCCCTTGTAGCCCTGCATCACCGCCACCGTCAGCACCCGCGCGGGAGTCTTCTGGCAAGTATCCTTGCGCTCGAAGAAATCCTCCTCGTTTATCGTCGTCGAGGTCAATTGCTCCATCTTCTTCGCATACTTGTGGTACTTCTCATACAGCCCGTTGCCGAGAACCATGACGTATGCGTTGCCGAGCAGACGCTTGAGCCGCGCTTCATGGTTTATCGCGAGGATATTCCCAAGCACGCGCTTTATCCCATGATAATTCTCATCCCTGATTACATCCTCGTAATCCCCGACGAGATTCATGAAAAACGGCTTGTCCGCCCTCAGACACTCCTCCCCGGCTACGAGGCTGAGGAAATTCGGCGCGCGAAGGTTCACCAGGTCGCAGCCCGCGATTCCCTTCCTGAGTATCGCGCGATGCTTGTTGTAGTCCCTGAAAAAATCCTTCAGGTGGTAGATGGGCGGAAGCTCGACCACTTCTATGCCCGGGTGCTGCGAAAGCGGGTAACCGGCCCTCTCGAGCGGCTTCGAGCGCGACACAGGAAGCATCAGGCGTATGTTATCGACGAATGGAAGAAGCGCCTCGACATAGCGCGCGAAAGGCGCCGCGGTGGTGTACTGCCCGTCGCGAACATCGCATACGATTAGATATACAATCCCGAGGCGCATGTGGTTTCCGATGCGTATTATAACAAATGTAGGAGCGGGCTGAACGCGAATATCCCGCATCCTTTTACCTGCGCCGCCTTGTGGCTTATAATGGCCCCGGTGGAAGATACTGAAAATATGAGCCCCGGACGTCTCGTGGTTATCGGTCTCGATGGCGGAACATTCGACCTCCTCGACCCGTTCATGGCTTCGGGAATCATGCCCCGCTTGAAATCCGTTGTCGCTAAAGGCTGCCGCGCTATACTCAAGAGCACGCGCCCGCCGATTACCGCCTGCGCCTGGCCCGCGATGTATACCGCGTCCGAACCCGGGCGGCATTCCGTGTTCGATTTCCGAAGGCCCCTGAGGAATCCCGACCTCAAGCGGCGATTCATCAACTCCTCATCCATTCGCCTGCCGAAAATATGGGAAATCCTCGCCGAGGAAGGCAGGGAAAGCATCCTTCTCAACCTGCCGCTGACATACCCGGCATTCGAGATGAAAGGCCGGATGATCGCGGGCATGCCGCTTCCCGCCGATGCGCCGGACATATGTTTCCCCGGCGGGCTCGTTGACGATGTCAAGCGCGAATGTGGCGGATATATCGCCGATATCGATTTCCTGCGCGGTGAAATTCCCGACGTGACCGACGAGGATGCGGTCGACAAGTTGCTTGCCGGAATTCACGACGCCCTGAAATTACGCCTCAAAGCGTCGCAATATCTCATGTCCTCGGGCGAATGGCGGATGTTCTTCTCGTGCATAATCCTGCCCGACCGCGTACAGCATATCTTCTATTCAATTCTCGATGACAGGCTCCTCGAAGGAATATCCCTCACCGATGCCGAGGTGAAACTGAAGCGCAAGCTTATCGACCTGTATGCCGAACTGGATGACGCCATCGGCCGGATCGCCGATTCGCTCGCACCGGATGATTCACTTGTCCTGATGAGCGACCACGGCTTCGGCCCGCTGAAACGTATTTTCCATCTCAATGTGTGGCTCCGCGATAACGGTTTCCTGAAATTCACCACGGCCAAACCGCGCTCAACGATCGGGCGCTATCTTCCCGAAGCAGTCAAGCGTCCGCTTCGCATTCTCACCGGCCGCAGCAAAGACGGCCTTGCCCATGAGCCGAATCCCCTCGAACGCATCGACTGGAGCTCGACGCGCGCGTATTGTGGGTCGAGTTCCGAGCAGGGTGTCTATCTGAATGTGAAGGGACGCGAGCCGTACGGCATCGTCGAGCAAGGGATGGAGTACATCAAAATCCGCGATGAGCTCATCGCCGCGCTGAAGCAGGCAATCGACCCGGCTACCGGCGCGAAGGTGTTCGATGTCGTCCTCCCGCGCGATGAGATTCACGCCGGGCGCTTCATCGAGAACGCCCCGGATATATACATCCAGCCAGCGGGATACGAATGCGTGATGGCTGAAGAATATGTCGAGCCGGTTTCGATCCCGTGGCATCATAAATGGGGCGGATTCCACAGGGAGGAAGGGATTTTCATCGCGTCGGGACCCGGAATCCAAGCCGGCACCGAAATCGCGCCGTTCGATATCGCATGCGTGATGCCCGCGTTCCTTTCGATGCTCGGGCTTCCCGTACCGGAATGGGTCGATGTGTCCGCTCCTAATGGTCTATTTTCGGATGAATTCACTCGCGCGCATCCCGTGGTGAGGAAGGCATACCCCGAGTTACATGCGAAATATGAGCAGACCGAAATTCCCGATGACGGCGACACCGGCGGCGAAGATTTGCTTCGGGGACTTGGGTATATCAATTAAATCCGAATATCTTAATCACTTCACCGGCCATATTTGAAATTTAAACTCCCCATCAATCCCGATGCTCATCTCTCCTGGTTTTGATGCAATCCCCCACGATGCATCATCCATCGGCTCGAAAGGCAGTTCTTTCGCGCTTGAATAGACATCCGTGCCCCCCGCGTCGATGAATACTCCCGTCGAATCCATCTTCTCCCGTACGAGATTCCCCGCCACTTCGGCGAGGTCGCCGCGTCCCATCGAGATTCCCGACCGGATGTCGTATGCATCATCGCCCCGCATATCAACGAACAGCCCGAAACCGTTGACATTTCCACATCCACCCGAACGGTCGGGCACGATGTATTCATCATCCCCTTCGATGTCGATGAAGACGGCGTTCGACAAATCACGCCCGTTGCCGAGGCACTGGCTTATCAATGTATCGTATGAATCATCGCCGGAAACATCGATGAATCCCGCTATCGCAAAATGCGCGCTCGCTGCCTGGGAATACCATACGCCTTTATATTCGTCATCCCCGGCGCCGTCGTATAGATATCCCCCTCCGAACCAGTAACCGACTGCCTGCCCGAAAACTCCCGTGGAATAAACATCGTTGCCGGAGCCGTCCACGAGAAATGCCTGTCCGCCCGACATGAAATGCCCGTCGGAAAAATCGGCCCGACGCCCGTACCCCGCTCCCTGCGCCATACTCGTGTTATGCTCCTTCGTTTGCGCCGACGGGTTGACCACTTCGTCGTCCCGCGCGATGTAAACATCATCCCCCTCGACATCGAGCAAAAGCCCGCCTGCGCGCACATATGCGAATCCCTGTCCCCCGAACAGGCACGAGTATTCGTCATCCCCGCCGATATCCGCGAGTATCCCCACTCCGAATATCCCCGCGCCCTGCACCGCTTCATCGCCGTAATATTTATCATCCCCCGATGCATCGTACAAAATTCCCACGCCGAATGCCCCGGCTCCCTGCCCGAATGTCTTCGTCGTGTAGACATCATCGCCCGACTCATCGACGAGAAGCGCGATGCCGAGTATCCCGGCGGCCTGCCCGGATCCCCCGTCACCCGATGAGTCGTATGTGTCGTTCCCGGTGATGTCCCACAGGATCCTGATCGGCATGTCGAGCGATGAATTCCGGCAATACGACTTGTGCTTGCTGTCTCCTTCGATATTGATGACGAGAAATATGCTCTCATAAACATCCGGCGTCACCCGGCGAGTCTCATCGCCGGTTACAACTACCCATCCGATCGGCGTCTCGTAAAACCCCTCCCCAAGCATCGACGGCAGCAATGAAACATCTATCCCCGCCCGCAGCGCGTCGAATGCATCGACGAGGATAATCGCCCCGCGGTAGAGCGAATCGAAATCGAACGTCGAGCAGGCATCGTAAACCCCGGGCACGAATTCATCGCTCAGCATGAAATCGACTGCGTTCATGTGGATTTCATCCCACTGATTCCCGGGTACATTGCGAAGCGCTTCGGCGCGGTAATCCATGAACTGCTCGCACGATGCGAAAAATCGCACCCATAATAACTGCTCGTCTTCGGGGATATTTTTCAGCAAAGGCGCGAGGTTCGATTCCCACCGCGATTTCGTGCCCGGTGAAAACAGCTCGTATGCCGATTCCCCCTCGGCTTCCTGCAGCGCGGGCTGATCGCGCCAGAGATACGAGCCTGAATCCTTGGCGCATTTGCGAAGCAGGTTCCCTATCTTACCGCTGTTCTCCAGGTAATATTCACCACTGGCGTTGACGAATTCCGGGATGAGAAGCGGGTCGTTCAGCATCGACATCACTCTCGGTATCGTGAACGGGTCGTTCGGTACGGTCTGGAAATCCTGCAACGTATATCCGAACTCCCCGGTATTCATCCCCTGCGCGATGAGAAACTGCTCGAGCCCCTGATGTTCCGCCGCCGATGTGACGCAGCACAGCGATGCGAGAAGCCAGAAACCTGAAATAAATATTGTCGCTTTTCTCATGTCAACCTCCCGGTAAAACCGTAGCCATGCTATCACATCGCTGAACCATTTCCGCATGACGCCGGCATAAGGTATCATTCCACCGGGCAAGGGCGTTGAATATTTGAGGATACGATATCTTCGCCATGGGAAAAATTACCGGTTCAACAAAAATTATTGCTTACGCGCTCGCGATGCTCATCCTCGCGATGCCCGCGGGATGCGGCAACAGCGGCGCGGGAAATCTTCAGCAGGGCTCGTTCAAGCTGACGGCTCATCCCGAAACCTACATCGCTCCGGCGGAAGGCACCGCGTTCAGCGAAATAGCGTCCCCGGCCGTATTCCGCGTCCCCCTCAAGGACAAGTTTGCAGGCATTTTCCGGCTCGGCATCACCCCCTTCTGGAATCAGCCGGTGTCGTTCAATGTCGATCTTCCGTCGAATGCCGTCCTCGCGTTCGAATGGGGATTCTCAGCCGATGCCGCATCGATGGCGGGTAAGGATTTCACATTCCGCGTCGCCGCCGAACAGGATGGCTGGTCATCGACGCTGCTGAATGTTCAAGGCAAGGTTACGCCCGTTGAGGAAGAATCGGCCCTCAAGCTGGAATCTATTTACCTCGACGAAATGAAACCGGGCAAAGCGCTCATCACATTCTCACTCGAAACATCCGCTGATAAACTCCCGCAAAGGCTGTTCAACATCGCATCGCCACGGATATATTCCGAAGGCCGCGCCGATTACCGGCGGGTCATCCTTATCGGCGTAGACACCCTGCGTGCGGACCATCTCGGATGCTACGGCTATTCCCGCGCGACGTCGCCACAACTCGATTCGTGGGCCGCCGATGCGACGCGCTATTCATATTGCATATCCGCATCCCCATGGACTTTCCCATCCTTCTCCGCGATGCTCACCGGCAGATACCCCTCCCGGTGCGGCGCGACCACCAATGTCCGCTACCTGCCCGACGTCGAGACCACACTCGCCGAGATCCTCGGACGCGACGGCTTCCTCACATATATGGTGGTGAACAACATCTACACCGGGCCACCCGTGAATCTGCACCAGGGATTCGACTCCGCCCTGCGTTTCCCCGTCGAAAGGGCCGATACCACTTTCGATGCCGCCAAAAAATGGCTCGCCTCGCATAAAAGCGAAGACACATTCGCCTTCATACATTTCATGGACCCGCACGTGCCATATCATCCGCCGATGCCGTTCAACGACATGTTCGACCCCGGATACTCCGGACGCTTCATGGATGAATTCAAGGAAGTCGATGAAGTCAGGCGCGGAGAGATCGTGCTCAGCCCCGAAGAAATCGCCCACCTCAAGGCTCTCTACGACGGCGAGATAGCATATTTCGACGACGAATTCGGCAAATTCATCCAATTCCTTCAAGACGAAGGCATGTATGACGACACGCTCCTCATCTTTACCGCCGACCACGGCGAAGAATTTTACGAGCATGGCGGATTCGAGCACGGGCACAGCCTCTATGACGAGATGATCCACGTCCCCCTCATCATAAGCGGCCCCGGTATCGACGCATCATCCGTCGATGACAGGATCGCGTCGACACTCGACATCCTGCCCGGCGTCCTCGAATATTACGGCATCCACCTTCCGCGTGAACTCAACGGAAACTCGCTGTTCAAACCTCTGCCGGATGTGGGGCGGATGCTCATCGCCGAGCAGCTTCGATACGGCGCCGAGTTGAAGGGCGTCACCACGCCGGAATACCGTTACATCTACAATACTCTTTCCGGCGAGGATGAATTGTATAACCTCGCCGATGACCCAGCCATGCTCCACTCCGTCGCGTCGGACCGCAAGGCGACCGCCCGCTCGTTCAGGGCGTTCGTAACCTCCTACACCATCTCCACCGGCGCGCCATGGCATGTCAATTTCCAGAACAGCGGCAACATCAACCTGCCCGCGACGTATCGCGGAACCATTTCCTGCGCGGGAGGATTCGCCCGGATCGATCAAACCCACTTCGAGCAGGCCGACAGTCTTACCGTCAACGGCGAAAAAATGGAATTCAACATCCGCGTGAACCCCGCTTCCGACAAGGAAATCGCATTCGTCACCAATGACGATTCCGCCGATGTGTCCTTTGAAATGCTGTTCAGCGATTCGTCCCTCCCCGGCGGTTATGTCTTCATCGGACCGGCGATGCGTCAGACCTCCGAGCCCGCTTTCACCCTCAACCCGAACGATGAACAATTCAACATGGGACAGCCCATCACCCAGCGCGAAAATCACGACGGCATCTTCATATGGGCGAATCCGCGAAGGATGCGCGAGCGGTTGAATCCCGACCTAACCCCGGAGATGATCGAGCAGCTTCGCTCGATAGGATATATGAATTGAAAAACCATGCGCGGTTTCGATATTCCCGTTTTGCGTGTATAATCCCGAATAGGACGGCGCGCTTTGTATTACCGCCGCAGAGACGCGGCTAAGAAGGTTTGGAGTTTTTATCTGATGTCAGGCAGTACCACGAAGGCTGACCTTCGACGAGGAATAGTTGGGCTGTTTCTCTTTTCTATTTTTATCCTGTTGCCGTGCTTCAACGGATGCAGCCACCAGTCCGTTCAACTTCCACTCGCGGTTTTCAGCTTTATTCAACATCCCGAAGCCTACATTCAAGCCGATGGCATGCCCGCATTCGACGACCTCATCGGCGAACTTTCAATAAAGCAGAATCATGCGAAAATCGATTTGCGCCGCGGCTTCAGGTGGGACTGGTCGGGGCCGCTCACGTTCGATGTCGTCCTGCCCGAAAACCCCGTGCTCGCATTCGACTGGGGATTCTCCCCGGAAGCCTCTGGGTATGGACGCGAATTCACGCTCACCGTGAAGGCCGTTCAGAATGGTGCGGAGTCGGTGTTGCTCGATGCATCCGGCCCTATCGGCCCGGCGAACGGCTCGGCCTGGCGACACGAGAAAATCTCCCTCGCCAACCTGCAGCACGGCAACGCAAGGATAAGTTTCGAATTCACCGGCCTGGTGCATACCGCCGCGACCAATCATTTCCTCCTTGGAAATCCGCGCATCTATTCGAGCGCCCGCAACGCCGGCCGGCATATCATCTTCATCGCTCTCGACACCCTTCGCGCCGACAGGCTTTCCTGTTACGGTTACGGCCGTGCGACATCGCCGAGTATCGACGAGTGGGCGGAAGACGCCGCCCGCTATGATTACTGCCTGTCCGTATCCCCTTGGACATTCCCGTCTTTCGCGTCGATGCACACCGGGCGCTATCCATCGGTATGCGGCGCGACAACCAACATCCGCTACCTCCCGCGCGACGAAAAAACCCTCGCGGAAATCCTGTCCGCCAACGGCTATGCCACC
>CAZSPL010000003.1:13726-18456 GCA_964608735.1 uncultured Planctomycetota bacterium
CTGTTCCATCACCAACAGCGCGTGGGTAAGCTCCCCCGTTAACCTGCACCAAGGATTCGATGCGGCAGTCCAGTATCCCATGGGCGACTGCGCCACGTCATTCATTGCGGCGCGCCAGTGGCTTAACAGCCATGACGATGACAACACATTCCTCTTCATACATTTCATGGACCCACACATCCCCTATGCGCCGCCGGAACCATTTACACACATGTTCGACCCCGATTACCATGGCAGGTTCAGGGATAAATTCATGCCGGGAGAACTACAGGCATGGAGGGATGGGGAAATGAACTTTTCCGAGCCGGAGATTGAGCATATCGGCGCGCTATACGATGCCGAAATAGCATACTACGACAGTGTATTCGCAAGCTTCATGCAGTATCTCGATGAAAATGGCATCGCCGATAATTCACTCGTTATCTTCACATCCGACCATGGCGAAGAATTCAAAGAGCATGGCGGCCTCGAGCATGGGCACTCGCTATACGATGAAGTCATCCATGTCCCGCTGATTATAAAAGGGAAGGATTACCCGCGCGGCATCATCACTGGGAGAACCGTTTCAACCATCGATATATTCCCGACAATTCTCGACTACCTCGCCATCCCAATACCCGACAACCTTGACGGCCTGTCCCTCCTGCGGCCCGTTCCCGCCGATGAACGCCTCCTTATAGCCGAGCAGGTGCTGTATGGGGATGAATTGAAAAGCGTGACGACATCGCAATACCGCTACATCTTTCATGCCGTCACCGGTGAGGATGAGTTATATGAAATCGCCGAAGATCCGCTCATGCTCAACTCGGTCTCCGATGACCGCCGCGCCGTCGCGCGTTCATTCAGGGATTACCTTACCGAATATGCCTTGAGTCGCGGCACCCCGTGGCACCTGTTCTTCATGCGAAAAACGGGGGAAAATACCGGCGCGCAATATTCGGGAACCGTGACCTGCAAGGGGGGATTCGCCGATGTCAAACCGATGCGTTTCGATGACGGCGATACATTCGATGTTCACGGCGATACGATGCACTTCGAGGTCACACTCAAATCCTCGTCGGAAAAGGAAATCAGGTTTGTCACCAATGATGAAGCGGCAAAAGCGGGCTTCAAACTCTCGCGCGATGCACTGCCGATGAGCGATGGCGATATCTTTATCGGGCCCGCTCTCGATGAAATCACCGGGCCGGAATTCAGCATCGATATCTCCGACCCGCGCCTCGGTCTGAGCGGGCCGAGGCTGCTCAGGCGCGATAACGACGGCGTTTTCATATGGGCGATTCCCCGGCGCATTCGCGAAAAAATGCAGCCGGAATTAACCGCCGAAGAGGAAGAGGACCTGCGCTCCGTCGGATACCTGAACTGACGCCCGCGCCTACGGTGCTTCCTTGAGCGGCACCCAGTATACCGTCCCGCCCGGCACCCATGTCCATGTCTCTCCTGTCTGCGTGTCGTAGCGCATGAATACCGGCTTCAGGTTTTCGTTCTGCCCCACGACGACATTGAATTTCGCCCCCTCGACCGCCGCGCTCACTTCCGGCGCCTTGTTCTCCACGGCGCATCCGATGATAACCCCCACCAGGAATCCAACCAGTACGATCGCTATCAAATATTTCCGCATCGATATCCTCCGATATAGTGTAATCACTTATAAATTATTTACTAACGATAGTTTACATTAACCCCGCCATCAACCGTAATTATCACTCCATCGTTCCTGCCGTCCGGGCCTGCCGGGAAATCGGCATTTGTGATTGTCTTGACATCAAAACCGCTATTCAGGGTTTGCAGCGACCTTTCGACGTAATCCCCATATAAATTGTAGACATCCATTCCCGGGTTGATGATGCTCCCATAGCCGCAGAGCCTGTATCCAATCACCTTGCCCACGACCGGATATTCGACATTCCCCTTCCCATCGTCGTCTATGTCCTTGAAGGATGAGTAATAACCTATGCCGTCAAATATCGCGTAGTAGTAAAAATTCCCCGGCGTAAGCCAGAACTGGTAATCGTCACGGAATCCCTTCTGCTTTATGAACTCCGGGCCGGGCAGGGGATTGGCGTAACCGATTTTCCCCGGATCCGGTTCGGGTACAACCTCTATCGGCCACGGCGGATGCCGCTGCCCTTCGCTTACGTCCCACATCAAATTCCCCGGCTCCCCGCCGACTTCGCGCCTGATATACTCCCTGCTCCTGTCGCGCGGAAGCGCCCATATGTTCACGCGCGCCGGCGAAATCTCCAGTGGCCCGAATCCGTTCGCGCCGGGGTTGGTGATAATGCGCCCGTACTTCGCGGCATCCCTTTCCCTCAAAAATGGATTGACCGGGTAATCCCTGAGGTACCCGAATTCGAGCAGCACATCGATATCCCCCTGGTGCCCGCACGGTTCCCACGGCTTCGGATAGTTCGGCTCATCTATCGGCGGATGGTTCACGTAGCTGTGATATGTCGCGAATGTGTCGTTCTCATCCCCGCCGTACAGGATCAGCGGATAAATCCCCCCCGTATCCACCGCGTAACGCTCCAGCGCTATCTGTATCGTGTGGATATTCGATTTCACTTCCGCTTCCTTAGCCTTCTCGCGCGACTTGATGAAATTCGGAAGGCATCCCCATCCCGGTATGACCGCTCCAATCGCGATCGCCGCCACGAGCAACCCCACCGTCAGTTCCGTCAACGTGAATCCCTTGCTGCTCTTCTTCACCATTCGTCCTCTCCCAGGGATATACCCAATCATAAAGATATTCAATATTCGCCTTGTCTAAATACATTTCCGGGCCTCCCGGGCATTCACTGATTATCCAATCAAGAATGCCGTCACCGCCTGACTGCTTGTACTTCACACCAGGATCATCCGGATTGACTCCGTCCATGAATGCGCCGGTCCATGGGTCATACATCGCACAGGAAGAATAGCCCGTTGTCTCGACCCGTCTCTGCTTTTCAGAGCCTTCAACAGCCGAATCGATGAACAATGTCAAACCCAGTCCATCGTCATCATGGATGATTTCCGCTATATTCTTGAATTTGCCGTATGGCTCGACCGTATTATCCGGCATCCTGTTGAATACATCCCAGCCCTTTCCTTGTCCCTTCTTCCGCTCGCGCGGCGAACCATAAGAATAGAGTATATAAAAATAAGGTCTACTGCTGTAAAAAGGGCATAAGTATTCCTCTTTCAAGGAATCCTTTCTCCAGTTGTTGTCGAGTGCCTGGTATACAACGTCCGGGGGATGGCCGCTGTAGATAATGTTATATTCCGCGAGGTAATGCAGGTAAACCGGTCGCTCGTCGTTGAAGAACGGCTCATAAAAAAAATTCCCCGGTGCGTCGAGGTCGGGGTCGGCGAAGCATGTTTCCCCATCGTCCATAGCTTCCTGTTTTATTTCAGCCCCGGATAGGATGAAATCGGTCTGGGGGGTATCTCCGTACCCGAAACCGAGATCAAACATCCTGTCCCCGTAAAGCCCGCCGTATGGAAACCGTCCGCTCAAGTCCCATTCATCCTCGCCTAACGCCGCGTGCCAGCTCCTGGTGACTCGATCGGCAAATGGATTTTGCGGATAGGCTTTGATATACCCGTAGAAAATCAAAGGGTCCATTGTCAGGGCGCAGTACTCCCGGTCCGCGAGGCTCTCATCGCGACGTTTCGCGAACGGCGTTACTCCGCTCTTTATCCTTGCCGCATTCGTGTAACGCGGGTCGATATGCGACTTGACGATATTGTAATCAGCTTCGCCGCCGATGAGGAACGGCGGGAAGTGCTGCTCGTGGTCGGTACCATATCGCTCAAGCGCAACCTGGATGATATGTAGATTACGCTTGACTTCATTCTCCCGCGATTTTTCACGGGCTTTGACAAAGCTGGGGAGCGCGAGTGCCGCGATTACGCTCAAAACCGCGATTGCGATGATTAATTCAATCAGCTTGAACCCTCTTTCGTTTCCCATCGATGCCGCCTCCCCTGTAATGATGCATAAAACGCCCCGGGGCACTTGCTCAGTATACGATGTCATTATACCTGAAAAGGTTTTAGCAGGTAGGATAAAAAAAAAGGGACGACTCAACGTCGTCCCTCCCGGCCCTTTTTTTCGATGGGCTAATTATAATGCAACGACAGAAGCGGGCGATATCATACTACTTCACATCCGCCTCCGGAAACCTGTCAAAGATGGCCTCATTGACTTGGATGCTATTAAGGGGTGGGTAGCTAAGGAGCATGCGATCTATGGTTTGCCGCGGTTGCAGCCGGGACAATCCTCCCGGCATGAAATATTGCCTCCATTGCGGTGAATTGCTGCAATTGAAGGGACGCGTCGCCGACCCCGAAGCCGAGCCGCGAAGGCGCGTCGAACGCATCATGGTCAAGACCGAACGACGCAGGGCTATCGAAAAACTCGCCGATGAAAATCCCGAACTCGCCGCCAAAGTCCTCCAGACATGGCTGAAAAGCGAATAAATGTAATGCAGGAAACCGAATAAAAAAACCGCGTCCAGCGACGCGGTTTACTTATATTCACATATATTCACAATACGAGCCGGGTTACTCGGCGCGCTTCAAATACACTTTCACCAGGCGCCCTTCGGTTTCGACGTTCATCGAATATTCGGCTTCCGGCTCCATCAATATCAGCGTGAAAACAGCCTCGCCGTTCGGGTTGATGTTGATGACGACATACCTCAGATGTGTCCCCGAAAGCTCCACCGACTTGAATTCCCCGGGCT
>CAZSPL010000003.1:18466-54914 GCA_964608735.1 uncultured Planctomycetota bacterium
GAAATCGCTTACGTTGCACTTGTCCAGCACCACGAATCCCTTCTTGTTCACGAAATTCGTGCGTACCTGCCCGGGGTAATCACTCGCCATCGTGAAGACGAGCAGGTCGGTATCGGCGTCGCTCGCCTGGAAATTCAGGTTGTCCAGCATCACAGCGTCAGCCGCGGGAATATATTCCGGCACCGGCGCGGTTTCCTCGACAGGCTCCGGTTGCGGTTCCATTTCCTTGATGATCGGCGGCTCTTTCACGGGTTCGGGTTTAACCGGCTCCTCGACGACTTCCTCCTCCTCGGGCTGTCCCGGTTCGAGCAGGTTGATCCCTTCGAGAAGATTTATCCCGCCATTCTCTTCTTCCTCGACCGGTTCTTTCACCGGTTCGGTTTCGGGTTTCGGCTCCGGTTTCGGCTCGACAACCTTCTCCTCTGCCGGCTTGGTTACTTTCGCTTCTTCTTCCGGCATTGGAGTATACCCGAGCTCATCGCCGCCGCTCTCGACAACCGGCGGTTCTTCCACAGGTTCCGGCTCCGCCGGCTCGGTCTCGATAACCACCGGCTCCACCGGGGGAGCTTCCTCCACGGGCTCGCTAAGCACCGGCGAGCCCCCCACCGGGTAGACCAGCACATCGATTCCGGTCTCCACTGGCTGTATCGTGTATGCCCGCTTACCGTTGGTGTATATCTCGAGCCTCGTGACAAACGGGTTCTTCTCGAACTGCGTTATCTTGATACTCGCCACCGATGGGGAGAATACCGCGAACGATGTCACCCCTTCGTCCGCCGCCGTAAGCTCCACGCCGGGCAGATCGAAGATCAAAATGGCATCCTCGTTCGTGGCGATTGCCTCGGGAGCCACTTCGCCGTCGAGGAAAAGCGAGATCGTCGTCTGCTCATCCTCCATCGAAACCGTGACCCCGATGTTGTACAACTCGACGGCTTCCCCGGCTCCAAGTGCCGGCGCAACCGCCGTCGCCATGATGAAAAGGAATATTAGAACTGGGATACGCATATCTCCACCTCGCCCCATCCCGTAGAATGACCGCTGCGACCATTTTATCCGAACAACGCCCGCGTTTCAAATTATTCCGTCTCGAACGGCCCGCCGGAATGATAACGTATACCGCCCCCTTGTTCAAAAATAAACAGCCGGCGGTGCGCGCCGGCTGCCCTTTTTTCTATCTATTAACGGCTATTCGTCCTTTTTGTCTTTCGATGTCTTTGTCTCTTTTTTCTCGGTCGTATCGCTTTTCGCGCTCGGTTCCTTAGCCACTTCTATCTCCTCCCCCTTGAGCTTGGAACCGTTTCCGCCGGACTTGCGGTTGTCTGTGCAGTAGAACCCGGAGCCCTTGAACAGAACTCCCACCTGGCTGATAAGCCGCTTCGACTTACCTTTGCATTGCGGGCATCGCACCACCGGGTCTTCGCCGATATGATGTTCCCTCTCGAAAAGGTGACCGCACTTCTCACATTGATAATCAAACCGCGGCATACCGCATTAACCTCCAGAATTTAAAACCGACCTTGTCCCCCGGAAAATCAAACCGTGTATATTAATCCTTTTCCTCATCGAAATCCACCGGCACCACGTGCCTCTCCCTGACCGGGACAAGCCCTTCGAGCTCCTCGAAGTCGCGCTTGGTGAATTCCTTTTCGATTTTCTCCTGCAGCTTTATAAGCAATTCTTCCATCGCGCCGCGCATGTGGTCCATCTGCTCCCGCATCCTGAGGATGACTTCCACCCCCGCAAGGTTCACTCCCATCTCCTGGGTGAGGTTGAGGATGCTCGCGAGTCGTTCCACATCATGATCGCAGTACATCCGCGTATTGCGCTGCGTGCGCTGCGGCTTAAGCAGACCCTCGCGCTCGTACAACCGCAGGGTCTGCGGATGTACCTCGAACATCTCCGCGACCACTGAAATCGAATATTTCGGCCTTTGTTTGTTTTCCATGCCACTCACGTCTTATCTCACGCTATTCCGCTCCCCCTCGAACCTCATCACCGCCGCATGCACCGGGAGTGCCCGCGACGCTGACCAGTGCCGTACGAAGCACCCGGTCGTGGAGCATATACCCCTTGCGCTTGACGTCGATAATCTCCCCCTCGTCGCAACCGTCGGTCTCAACGCACTCGAATACCTGGTGCAAATTCGGGTCGTACGGTATATCCGTCGGGATTTCCAGTATCCCATGCCGCGCCAGCACCTTGTTCATCTCGTCGATGGTGTACTGAACACCTTGTATATACGGCTTCAAAGCTTCGTCCACGCCTTCGACGGAGCACTCCAGCCCCAAACCGAAACAGTCGAGCACGTTCAGAAGATCGAACGCCAGGTCGTATGTCGCGAACTTGCGTATCTCCGCCTTCTCCTCGTCCGTACGGCGGCGAAGATTCTGAAACTTCGCGCGCTCCCGGGCGAGCTCGTCGGTAAGCGATGTGATCTCCTCTTCGAGCTTGCCGACTGTCTCACGCAGGATTTCGTTGTCCACATCTTCCGCGTGCTGCATGCCGCGCTCAAACGCAGACGGTATCCTGTCCTCGATGTCAGCCCGGTCGAGCGGATCCTCCGCGCCGGGGTTATTGATCTTGATGATCTTCTTGCCTCTATTTCTATCTTTCATGTTATGGTCCATTCGTTCTAATCCTTTTCCCCAAAAGGGGTTTCCCCATTTTATATTGAACCCTCCTCACAGGAAGTGCTACATGCCTCAGTTATCCTGGAAATCGGCATCCTGGATATTATCCCCGCCCGGCATGCCCGCGCCGGGGGGCTCATATCCCGGGGGCGGCTCGGTGTTGCCGTTGCCGCTGCCCGGAGGGCCCTGCTGCGGACCGCTCGCCGCGTATATCGCCTCGGCAAGCTTGTGTGATGACTGCTGCAGGCTCTCGATTGCCGATTTCATGCGCGCCGCGTCATCGGAGCTCAATGACTCGCGCGCGTTCACCAGTTCGTTCTCGATGTCGCGCTTAACATCCTCGCTTACCTTGTCACCGTGCTGCGCGAGGTGTTTCTCGGTCTGGTAAATGAGCGAGTCGAGGTTGTTATGCGCTTCCGACTTCTCCTGCTGCTGGAGGTCTTCGTCCGCATGAAGCTCGGCATCTTTCACCATCTTCTTTATCTCATCCTCGGTGAGGTTCGATGTCGCCGTGATGGTGATCGCCTGCTCGCGCCCGGTGCCGAGGTCCTTCGCCTTGACGTTGACTATGCCGTTCGCGTCGATGTCGAATGAAACCTCGATCTGCGGAATACCGCGCGGCGCCGGCGGAAGATCCGTAAGGTGGAACCGCCCGAGCAGCTTGTTGTGACGCGCCATCGGACGTTCGCCCTGGAATACCACTACTTCAACCGTCGTCTGGTTATCCGCGGCCGTCGTGAATACTTGGCCCTTCGACGTCGGGATCGTTGTGTTCTTCTCGATGAGCCTTGTGAACACGCCGCCGAGCGTCTCGATGCCGAGCGACAACGGGGTGACGTCGAGCAAAACGATATCGCTCACTTCGCCGCCGAGTACCCCCGCCTGGATTGCCGCGCCTACCGCGACAACCTCGTCCGGGTTGATAGAAAGGTTCGGGTCCTTGTGCGTGAGTTCTTTCACCAGCTTCTGCACCAGCGGAACACGCGTCGAGCCGCCGACGAGAATAACCTGGTCTATCTTGAAATCCTTATCCTTGACCTTTTCCTTCGCATCCTTGAGCGCCTGCTCGACAGGACCGCGTGTATTCTCGACGAGGTCGTGGATGAGTTTCTCGAATTCCGAGCGCGTTACCTCGTAATTCATGTGGCGCGGCCCGGTCTGGTCCGCCGTGATGTAGGGCAGGTTGATGGTGGTCTTGGATGTCGATGACAGCTCTATTTTCGCCCTTTCGCTCGCTTCCTTGATACGCTGCATGGCCATCTTGTCGGATGAAATATCGATCCCGGTTTCGCTCTTGAAACGCTCGACCGCCCAGTCCATCAACCTCTTGTCGAAATCATCGCCGCCGAGGTAGTTGTTGCCGTTCGTGGCAAGCACGCGGAACACACCGTCGCCGATCTCGAGGATGGACACGTCGAATGTGCCGCCCCCAAGGTCGTAGACGAGGATTATCTGCTCTTCCTCTTTATCCAGACCATATGCCAGCGCCGCCGCGGTGGGCTCATTGATGATGCGCTCCACCGTGAAACCGGCGATACGCCCGGCATCCTTGGTCGCCTGCCGCTGCGCGTCGGTGAAGTACGCCGGTACGGTGATTACCGCCCGGTCTATCTTCTCACCGAGCTTCGCCTCGGCATCCGCCTTGAGCTTGGCCAAAACCGCGGCGCTTATCTCCTGGGGCGTGTAATCCTTCCCGTCGATATTCTTCTTCCAGTCGCGACCCATCTCGCGCTTCACAGAAGAAATTGTCCTGTCCGGGTTGGATACAGCCTGGTTCTTAGCGGGTTTACCGACAATACGCTCCCCCTTGTCGTTAAATGCGACCACCGAGGGCGTAATCCGGTCACCTTCGCGGTTCTCAATGATTCTCGCTTCGCCGCTGTCCATAACGGCTATCGCTGAGTTTGTTGTTCCTAAATCAATGCCTACTATTTTTCCCATGTTTCGTCTCCATTCAATTGATTACAATGTTATTATATTATCTGAGTGTCTTGTTGTCAAGTGCTTGGACGGGATTTTTCCCATTTTTTTCGCCTGGTTGTTTTCCCGGTTTCCAGCCTGAGAGCTTGGAAAGAAGCGCGCGGCTTGTTATTCTATTTATGGATGGGAAACGAAGAACTGACATCGGAAATCCGCCAATTCCTTGTTAATAAGGGAGCGGAACTCATCGGCTTTGCCGATATTGAGATGCTCCCGGAAGGCATGAGGGAGGGATTTCCCGGCGCGATTTCGGTTGCCTGCACCTACCCGGCGGGGGTAATCGAAAGGATAAAAGACGGCCCCACCGGGGAATACCTGGACATGTACAATACGCTTAATTCAAGGCTCAACGGCATTGTGACGACCGGGGCAGAATACATCAACAGCCTCGGTTACAATGCCCAGGCGCTGCAGGCCACGATCGACATATCGAGCGGGATTCCCGAATTCACGGCGCTTGATTCGACAGGAGTAACGATTTCGCATAAGACCATCGCCACCCTCGGCGGCATAGGGTGGATCGG
The DNA here is from genome assembly GCA_964608735.1 of uncultured Planctomycetota bacterium. GTDB lineage: Bacteria > JAJVIF01 > JAJVIF01 > JAPKYR01 > CAZSPL01 > CAZSPL01. The sequence goes on from CAZSPL010000003.1 coordinate 23,601, forward strand.
AAGGACCGACCTGCTTATCACCCCGACACACGGCCCGCGAGTGCGCCTCGCATCGATTCTTACCGATGCGCCGCTCGTATTCAATCAGCCGGTGACCGAAAGCCGTTGCGAAAAATGTGAGGCCTGCGTAGCAGCCTGCCCGGTAAACGCCGCCCGGGCATCGAACTGGAACCGGGACTCCGTCGATTCGGAACGGTATAATGTTCGGGCTTGCCACCGGTTTACTCGAACCATTTCCGCCGAGCGGGGTCTAAATAAACAGTTGTGCGGAATATGCATCTCCGCCTGCCCGGTAGGCGGCGGATAGTCATAGCTATTTAAGGCGGTTGCATGGCAATAATAGAGGGAGTGACTGATATGTGCGTTAACTGCGTTACACGAGTCCTTTCAGCGATGTTCATCCTCATTCTTTTCTTCGTAGTTGCGGGATGCTCCGGCAGCGGAAATATTCCCCTTGCGCCGGATAGCGATGCCGCATCGGCTTCCTTTGGGCGGACGTCATGGGGATATTGGGAAATCACACTCGATGAAACCACCGGCGCTGAGGTCTTGCCCATGCCGAGGGTCGCCGCGCACCTCAATGTCCTCGGGTTTCTCGAGCAGTCGCCATGCCAGAACTGCGTCGAAGTGAATTCGCTGGTATGGTCACCGGGGAAGGTTGACGCCGTAATAGGCCTCCGGCACCCGTTTCCCGGGTGGGCCTACTACACGGGCTTCGATGTCCGGGGAATCTGCTTCCTCCCCGGGACATTCTCCCTTCCCGCGATGATGCAGACCATGCCCGACATCGAGAGCGAAAACTATGTTCAGCCGATACCGGGGGAATATCTCGGATATACCGACCTGTTCAACCCGGTGACTTCGCCCGACGGGCTGCCCAACGGCTATGCCCAGGGAAAACTGACGCCCTGGACGAAGGATTACCTCACTTCATCGCTCGGGGCATTCCAGTATTACGCATCCTACCCGGACAACGGCCTGCGTAACGTGTTCGAATCGGATGATGTCATCACCAATATATACAGGATAATCAGGAACGTCCCCGGCCCCATTGTATTCGGCTATTCGGTCGATGCGTCGTGGCAGCCGCCCGAAGGCCCACCGCCCGTTATCGTGCCGGATGATTTCCCATCCAACGCAAACTGCCTCGAAGCGTGGAAAGTCGAACTCACCATCGATGATGCGGCCCTGACCGCCGACGGCGGCGAACTCGTGGTGACCGCGGTCGCGCACGACCACCAGGGAAGCGGCACCATCTTCGGCGCATACATCGAATGCCCGGAACTTTCACCCGGTTCTATCGAGGGTACATTACTTTACGAAGACGTCCCCAATGGAATAAAGGCATTTGAGCTTACCGTACCTAATGTCAACCTCACCGCTTCCGCCGGCGAGAAGGTCAACTTCGTCGTGAAGATCGCCCCGCTGGAAGAGATCCTCCTTTATGCGTTCAACGCGTCGACCGCGACCGTCCACGAGGGTGCGGGCGAATGCCCCCCCGATGTTCACAGCGTGTTTTACGGCCAGGGGGAATTTGGCCAGTTTGGCAACTTCACCATCGCGCCCTATGACGCCGCCGTCATTACATCGGGCGCGCTGAAGGACCAGTTCATCATGTTCGGCAACGGATTCGCCGGAAGCATGATGGGCGCATACGACATAAGCGATCTTGGAGTTCACGATCCGAACGGATTGGTCGGTCTGGTAGGGGTCGGCGCGCCGTCATCGCTCGATGTCTCCCCGGCACAGGACCATATTTTCCTCGTGATGCCGTATAGCGACTCCAATAAAAAGATAGTTGTCTGGCGGTATGACGGCACCAAGGTTCAAGAAATCTCAAGCCCGAACGACGGCTATATCAATTGCGTAGAGATAACCCCCGATGAGGAGATATGGTTCATCGAACAGGTCGGCAATGTGCACTACCTTCACCATGCGGTTGCCCAGGCCGAGTGGAGCTGGCAGGTGGTTGCGGCCGATTCGCAGACCATCCTCATGGACCTGCCGGTAGTACCGAGGGTGTTCGACCTTGTCTACGAGCCGGTCACACAGCGCATATTCGTGTATCACACTTTCGTGAACGGCTCAATCACGGCGTTTGACGCATCTGGTGACGGCCCGCCGAAAGAACTGCCCCTGATTTCCAAGACAGGCATCTGGGGATACAGCGGCCCGCTGCTGATTTTCGACGGCAGCTATTTCAACAGCGGACCCGATATCGAGATCGACCTCGCCGATGCTGCTTTGAGCGACTGCCGGATTATCGCATCGGCCAATTTCGAGCTCGGCGGCTCAGCCGTGGCCAAATTCGATGCCGACCTGAACATGCTCGACAGCCAGCCCATCGAGCACGGACCGTTCATGACATTCGCGATTTCGGTATCCGAGGACCTTACGAAGAGACGGCTCATCTTCCTGCCGCTCAACGATTTTGAGGACCAGTATTATCTCTTCGACCCGCCGGCGAACTGGTAGTTATCAAGTGAACTATCATTCGCTTCGAATCATTCTTCGAGTGCTGTCAGCCAGCCCGTGCAGGTATCCCATGTGCAATTGCAGGGGGGGTCGCGGTAACGCGACGCAAGGCACTTCTCGCATATGAGCGTCCCGCAGCTATTGCATTTGTAGATTACCGTCGATGGCTGCCCGCACTGCTCGCAGATGTATGTTTTTTCCGGCATTTCCAGCCTTCCCTTCAAAGGCGGTGGTTAAAACTTCGTGCTGCATCCTCCACGTTGCCTTATTCGTTAAGATTTTAAATAGTCTCTCCATGTAATATACTTGAAACGTGAGAATACACCAAACGAGGATGGATACCCCGGCGTAAGCTGATGCCGAATTTTATTACAAGAAGGCTTGACCCGTACAGGCTGCTGATACCGAGGCAGGAAGGGATGCATGTCGATGCCCTCATCTACGTCGACGAGCGTATCAACCTCGAAACCGAGGCCGTCAAGCAGACCATGGACGCGGCGAAGCTTCCGGGAGTGAAGCGGGTTGTCGCGACGCCCGATATCCATGTCGGCTACGGTGTGCCTATCGGATGCGTCGTCGGATTGGAAGGCTACATCGTTCCCGCCGCGGTCGGCTATGATATCAACTGCGGCATGCGTCTCATCAACACGCCGCTGAAGGCTAAGAATGTAGACCACGTCGAACTTGCCCACAGTTTCAGCAGGGATATCCCGCTCGGCGAGGGCAAGAATAATATAAAGCTCGGCGGGAACGAGCTGCGGAAGGTTCTGAACGAGGGAATTAAGGGCTACCTCGAAATAGAAATTCCCGACATGCGCCTGCAGGATATGCGCGTGGTCTCGGAAGACGAGGCGGATATGCTCCGATGCGAGGACTTCGGGTCGCTCGACGGCGACATGGACTGCGTCGGCAAGCAGGCGATAGAGCGCGGACGGATTCAATTCGCGACCCTCGGCGGCGGGAATCATTTCGTCGAGTTGCAGGTCGTCGATGAGATCTACGATGAGGCCGCCGCGAAGCATTTCGACATCGACAAGGGGCGTTTCGTCGTGATGCTCCACTCCGGCTCCCGCGGCTTCGGGCACCAGGTCGGTGGCGACTACATGAAACTGGCGACAAAAATAAACGGCGATAAAAGCCCGTCGAGGCACCTGTCGTTTCTCGAAGTCGATTCGAGGGAAGGGCGGAGCTATATAAAAGCGATGCGCGCAGCGGCGAATTTCGCCTATGTCAACCGCCAGATGATGGCTGCCTATGTTCGCGCCACTCTCCGCCATCGCTATCCCGGTGTCGAGTTGCCCATAATCTACGATGTGCCGCATAACATGGCGAAGCCGGAAATGCATGACGGGCGGGAGATTTGGGTGCATCGCAAGGGGGCCACCCGCGCGTTTCCCGCGAGCAAGATGAAAGGCACGGTTTACTCCGGCATCGGCCAGCCTGTGCTCATCCCCGGGAGCATGGGTACCGCGAGCTACCTCCTCCTCGGTGTCGAAAGCTCCACCGAATCGATGAATTCCGTCAACCATGGCGCGGGAAGGGTAATGAGCCGGTCGTCCGCGAAGGGGAAGCGCAGGAAAATCAAGGGCGGCGGCTCCGAGCGTATCGGCGGCGTGAGCGACGCCGATTTCGATTCGTCGATGAGAGGAATCCACTTGATATGCGCCGACCGCAAGAGCATCTACGAGGAAGCGCCGCAGGCATATAAGGATATCGATACCGTGATAGAGATTGTCGTCGCGGCGGGCCTCGCGAAACCGGTGGCTCGTCTCAGGCCGCTTGCCGTGCTGAAAGGATGATGATTAACCTATAAAAGGTTAACGTCGCGAAATTTAAGCTCCTTGGTTGTGGATAGATTGAGCTTATGGTAAATTTATTTTAATTCAGACGCACATTGACATAGCCGTTGATGATGCCTGACCGGCATGGAGATGATGCACACCTTTGTACTCATGTGGGTATGTTAACATAGACAGGGGCAGCCAACCGTTTAACGTAAGTCTCCATTTAGGTTTATTTGATTTCCCGCGAAGGAGGCCTTGTGTGATTTACGGGAAAGTCAAATGGTTCAACACGGCCAAGGGATATGGTTTCATCGAGCGTGAGGGTGAGAAGGACGTGTTCGTTCATTACTCGAACATCGAACAGGACGGCTTCAAAGACCTCAAACAGGGACAAAGTGTCGTCTTTCAGATTATTGAAACCGACAAAGGGCCCCAGGCAAGAAGCGTCGCCCTTATTGACGGCGCTATCCAGGGGATGCCCGCCCAGTTCATGCCGCCCCCCCAAAGCGAATCGAGACATAATCCCGCGGTTGAAGGGGAACCGATTTAGGGCGTTACCACAGGGGTTGAGGCGTAATTTTATTTAGTCTTAACTCGGTAACAAATACCCCCGCCAAGGCGGGGGTTTTTCATTACAACGGGTCTCGCGCCCGGTCTTCATTCTCTTGAAAAATGAATTCAAACACCGTTATCCGGCCACATCCCGACATTGACCGCCTGCCACCCGGTCGCGCGGTCGGTTGCCCATATGCCGTTGCCATACAGGATATCCCATCCGCCATAGAAGCTGTCACCCGAGATGAACGGTAGCAGCTTGTAATACGATGTGTCGTCGGTCATCTGGTATATTTGCGAGCCGTCGAACGCCGCCGCGTAAACAGTGCTGAACGTGCTGTATATCTGGTCGTGCTGGTCGCAGAAAACTATGAAATTCCCCGCCCAGTCCATGCGGGCATCGGTGATGTAATTCGGAGGGGACTCGACATAATCGGCGACGACATTGTCCTGGCCGGTCAAGAGGTCCACTGCGTGCAGCTCATAGACCGTGACATATGAGACCTCGCATATCCTGACGGGCCTCTCATACGGCATCTCGCCATGGCGCCACGCGGCAAGCCTGTCCATGCCGTGCATAACGGCATCCCCTTCGTGCACTTCATCCCATGGAATCCTGTATCCGCGCCTGTATGAAAGCCGCGTCCCGCGATAATTCAGCGAAGTGTCGCATTCCTCGTTAAAATTCTCGCTAAGCTGTGTCTTCGCGCCGGTGGCGATGTCGTATACCCGGATATTGGCGTAGGTCTCGGAACTGGTGGGGTCGTCGTTATAGGCATACGAAACCAGCGAGCCGTCGCCGGAGATATCCATCCCGAACGCCATGCATATCTCGTTGCCGTCGGGCGAACCCTCGATGATAGTGGTCTCACCGGTATCCATATCCCGCAGATAGAGATAGCACCGGTAGGGTACTTTCCCCCCTTCATAAACGAACCATCTCCCGTCGTAGCTGAACACGCCCCATGCGACGGCTACGCCGGTGAAGCCCGGTATCGTGAGATGTATCTCTTCGGTCGCCCCGGTGAATGTGTTCTTGACGACGAAATACGCCTCCCCCTGGGGATCCTTCACCGCCGCGATATATTTACCGTTGCCGGATATCATCGGCCACTTGCCGTCGAGACCGGTATCCACCGCTGCGCCGTTCAACTCGGCGAGCATGATGTCGTGATTCCCCGGGCTGTACCAGTCGTTGGAATTTTCATAGACGAATTCCTCATCCAGCGGGTCGGGGCCGAACAGGCCCATCACGTAGTAATCGAACGCGATTCCCGTCCCGCTTATATCGAGAGTGACATCGACGACATACTCCCCGCCTGGCGCTATGGGCAGGCCCTCGTTGAAGAGCCGGTAATCCCACGGTGCGGCCGAACCGCGGTCGGTCATGCCGTCCGGGTTTTCCACCGGGCATCCGAAGGCGATGCAGAAATTCTTCGGTGAATATCCCGTTGTGTTTTTTAGAGAGAGAGTAAGACTGATGCTTTGCATGGGGACGAAGGATTTGATAGTAACTTTGATTGCCGGGATCGCGAAGTTCGTCACATTGAGGTATGAATCTGCCTCACGCGTGGATAGTGTCCCCCATTCGATAACCCATCCCGATGGTGCGCCCGGCTCCGGGGCCGACGGGATACTTGCCGAGCAACCACAGGCAAACAGCGCGGCAAGGGCCAGTACGGTCAAACTGCGCATAGCCATGTCCTCCTCGTGCTATATTTCCCCTTTTCCTGAAATTCCTGGTTGCCCGTCCAGTTCAGATTGACAAGATGCAATACGGCCGAATCATCTTTAACGATCCGTCATATATTAATATCATCAGCAGGGCCGGGCTGTTTACTTGCATTAATGGGGGTGATAAAATTTGTGGTTACAGCCTCGGTTGTTATTCTTTCCTGGAGATGGCAGTAGTATGAAAAGCCTTCAATTTGCGTATCTTCCTCTCCTCCTCCTCTTGACCGCCATTATTTTCGGTTGCTCATCGAATGGACCCGCCGTGATTGGCCCGGTGTCCCCGCCGGTACCCGGCGACCCGGTCGCGCAGTTCGACCAGGATAATCACAACATACTCGGAATCTACACCCTCGATGTGGACATCGCTTCCGGAAATGTCGATGTCGTCCGGAACCGCGAAGCCGAGAAGCACTGGAATGTCACACCGCTGCTGCTGCCGCCCGAATGCGGCAACTGCTTCTCGGTCGCCATTATCGGCCTCGACCCCATTGCCAAGATAGTCGACATTCGCGTCACCCTCAAAAACCCGTCCAACCTTACGGGCTACGATGTGCGCGGAATCATCCTCGATTTCGGGTCGATGACCCTTCTCGACCCCGACGCATACACGAAGCTGTTCGGCCCGGGCGACATCAACCCGTTCATCGCCTGGATCACAAATGCCGACAGGTCGTTCGCATCCATGCAGACCAACAACGAAGAAATCTCCATCCATGTCCCGAGCTATCCGAATTTCCCGCCCTTCTCGTTCGTCGTCTCGGCATCGTGGCCCGGGCATGCCATGGACCCATATGAAGTCAAGCCGTTTGAGATATCGGGAGACCTTCAATCCGACGGCTCCAACTTTGTCACCGCCAACTGCTCTGTCAAGGACTGGCAGAACGACATCGAGTCCGTGACTATCGACCTCACCCCCCTCGGCGGTTCGTTCGGCGTACCGATGATAGACGCCGGCGGCGGTTTCTACCAGAAGCAGATCACCTATGTCACCGGGCCGGGAGAAGGTTATTATGACCTTTTGATAACCGCGACCACCTCCGGCGACGTTGTGAATAAAGAGACATATAATTATGTCACCGTGCATGTGGTCGGCCCCGGCACGCAGTATAAGGTCGAGTTCGACGACGAAGAGCGCATCTCGTTCACATCGGGACAGTCGTTCATCTGGCCGCGGCATTCCATCGCCACCGATATCCAGGACAACCCGCACGTGGTCTGGGCCGACAACGACCCCGACCCGATGAGCTATACATTCAAACTTTACTATTCCAAGCGCTCATCCTCAGGCGTATGGCAGCCCGCCCAGGTTATAGGAAGCAGCGATGTCGACGCCGTGTACGGCACGATTTGCATCGACTCGGGCAACGATGTGCATATCATCTGGGAAGACATGCGCGCGGGTCAGCTCGGCTCCGATATCTACTACACCAGTTCCGACTCCAATTTCCAGACCGAAGTAAAACTGACCGAATCAGTCCCGCAGGTACGGCGCGCGTTCCCTCAATGCGTCGCGCGCGACGGACTCATCCACATCGTCTGGCATGACAACCGAAATGATGTCACCGGCGCGGACTGGGATGTCTATTACATGACATACAACCCATCGACCGGCACCCCCGGCGATGAGATCCCCGTCGCCGCCACCGCCGGGGTCTATGAGGGTTACCCGTCGATAGATGTCGATGTGCAGGGGGATGTGCATGTCGCGTACCAGCAGTATTCCGGCTGGATGCTCATCTATCACAAGGAGAAGGTAGGCGCGGCATTCGGCGATTTGCATCTCGTCGGCGATTACCAGGCCTATCAGCCGGCCATCCATTGCGGGAATCACCCGAATTATGTCTTCGTCGCGTTTCACGACTATTCCGATGGTTCGTTCAGCGATGTATATGTCGGCGTGTCGACCAACGGCGGGCAGACATTCGACAAGCTCAAGGTATCCACATCGGGCACCGAATATCAGGTTCATCCAGATGTCATGCAGGCCGTGAACAATGACCTCTACGTCACATGGGCCGAAGAGGGCTACATCGATGAAGACGGCTCGCCCGGCCCGGACGACCTCAACGGCGACCTGGTGATCGACCAGGAAGATGCGGTGCCGCATCGCGTATATTTCCGCCAGCTTCTCGGGCTTGACTGGGAGCCGGTCATAACCCTTGTCGATGAAAACAGTTCCGGCGCGTTCCCGCACCTTGCGCTCGACGGCGACGGCGTCGTCCATGTTTCATATATGAAATGGACAGAGGATGACCCCTACGATAACTACGAGCTCTACTATCGCCAGTCCTTCCCACCGGGGGATTGATTTATCAACGATAATTACTTCCGTAACAACCAGCACCCGCCGGGTATCTATTATTACAGGTGAACTGTGATGCTCAAGAGCTGTTCGATATACGGATTACTCGCAATTCTTCTCATCCTGGCGGGATGCTCCAGCCACGGCGAGGAAATTTCCGCTCCCGCGATACCCGCCGCGAGTCCACTGAAAGCCGCCGATATGTCCGGCAACCGTTACCTCTGGGGACTCTATGACATCTCAATAAATCCGGCGGACGGAAGCGTCGACATCGCCTGCCTCCGCGCCGCCGACTTCACGCTCAACGTAACTCAATTCATGCAGCCGCCTGTATCCCCGGGCCAGATGCTGTCATACACCATCCTTCCCGGCACGAATTTCTCCACCGGCTATGTCAAGGCCGACGTCACGGTGAAGCATCCATTCCCCGGCACGAATCTCTACAACGGTTTCGACGTGAGGGGGATCCTCATCGCCGACGGCACGAAACAAGGCGTTCATGACACGAGCGTGCGATACGCCACTGAGGATGAAACGCGGTTGTTGAACGCCGACGGCTACACACGCTGGTGGAATCCGACTGAATTCCTTTCCTACGACACGATTTTCGGATTCACGTCCGGCAACCTCGCGCCGCCGGTGTTACCAAGCGCCACGGTCAACGGATATAAATATTTCGCGGACGGGCTCGATGCGACATCGCCCATGTCCGAGCTCGACACATCCAACCGCGGATTCTTCGCCGCGCTTCCCGGCATCAACACCCGGCGCTATGAGATCCAGTTCAAGAAAATCCCGAGTGTGAATTACCAGTTCCAGTACGCCATCGACGCAAGCTGGGCGAAGCCCGATGCATCGTATGCCCCCACTTATCCGCCGGAAGCGTTCGGCATGGGCGCAAACTGCCGTGAAGCATTCATGGTCGATGTCACCGATGCCGGCTCCACCGCGTGGTACATGGGGCCGGGCGATTACGGCGGCGAAGTGGTGCTGCAAATCGTCGTATCCGACTGGCAGGGGCTGACCAATCCGGGCGGCTCACTTGCGGAATTCAGCGAAGTCTGGCTCGAAGGTGATATCCTCGGCGGAGCAAAGGAAGTGCTCGCATCCGCGGAACTCGTCTCCTATGAACCGTTGACATTCACATTTAAAACCACCCTCGAAGACCTCGTCCTCACAAAGACGGGAACCGAGTATTTGTTCGGAACGGTGGTAAGCTCATCGCCGACCACATACAAGCCGCAGTTGCCTGGCGGCGATGCATTCAGCTATCCTGCCGCCGCGCTGTCGGCATTCTTCAAGTGCGAAGTCGAGATCGTCGAAAACAACGAGCCGCCGATATGGTACACGTATCAAGGCAACCGGGCGCATACCGGATGCATCGGGTTGAACGGCCCGTCGGAAGTTCACAACGCCCCGACGTGGACGCATTTCTGGCAGCCGAATCCCTATGGCAATCCGTTGCCGGTATTCCTCACGGCCGATGCGGCATATCTGAGCAATACCGGCGACGGCGGCCCACTCCCATGCGGCGCGGTCGACATCGTCAACAAGACAACCAAGTGGAACCAGCAATTTCATGACGACATGCAGAACTGGCTCAACCTCAAGGGCCTCAGCGAGGACGGCACTGTCGCGATTTGCAGCGAGAGCGGATACAACAAGATATACGGGCTGGATACCGATGACGGAAGCATGCTGTGGAGCATCGACGGGGTTTTCAAAGCCGACACATACCCGACCGTCGACCTCGCCGGCAATTTCATCATCCCGAATGACAAGACCGGCATCGAACGCTACCAGAGCGTCAATCCTTACACCGGCGCCATCAACTGGACATCGACGGTCGATACCGGCTACTACGATGTCCCGGCGGTCGGGGATAACGGCCGCATTTACGCAACTTCCGGTACGCAGAACGACGGCAACATCGCGGCGATAGACCCGTCCGACGGCTCGCTCATATGGAAAACCGGCTCCATCGGACAGGCGCGCATGAACGGCGTGACCGTGCATCCCAACGGCACGATCATCATTCACGGCACCGACGGGCTCTTCTGCTTTGAGGACAACGGCGATGATTACACTCAACTCTGGGTGCAGCCCTACAACTGCCCGTTTTTCACATCGGTCGGGGTCGGTCCCGAGGGGCATATTTATATTCTCGATTACGACGGCATCCTGAGAAAACTCAATCCGCTGACCGGCGCGACGATTCAGTCGACGAGCGGATGGGGCGCCGCGAACAGCTTCCGTCCCGCGATCGGCGCCGACGGCCTCATCTACGCGCGGACATACATGTACGACGAGAACGAAGCATACATGACATGCTGGAATGCCGATTGCACGCTACGCTGGCAGTATTACGCCGGGCAGTGGTTCATGGGTGACGGCCACATGGCGAGTCCGGCAATCGGGCAGGATGGCGCGCTTTATTCATCCTATCGTACCCTCGGCCTGTGCCGGTGGAAAGATTCGAGCTGAAGCCGTAGAACCTTTAGTGCTCTGTTGAAACCTCTTGGGCAGATATCGTGATAGTAATAACCGGTAATTTGGTGGAGCGACATCTTTCTTGCCTTCATAAAAAGGTTTCAACAGAGCAATAGAGGGGCTAAGTGATGGGTGCTTGCGGCACTAAGCTTGCTGTTCTTACCAATACCCGTCCGGTAGCATCTTGATTAAATAGACATCGCCGCCACCGTGATCTACATGCAGGTCCTCATCGGGCCCGGGGTCAAAATCCATGAGGTCGGAATTAAACCCGCCTGTGAGGAAGAGGTTGCCTATGTTATCGGCGGCAAAGCCCCTCGAGTACTCCCCGTCTTCTCCCCCCCATGTCCGCGCCCAGATGTAATCGGCATAGCAATCGAGTTTTATCAGGTAAATGTCGGCGCCGCCGCTGGAGGTGCGCATGTCAACGCCATCGGTCGGGTCGATGTCCATGGTACCGCTGAAGTGGCCTGTGGCGAAGATGTTGCCGCCACGGACCGACATCGCATGGGTATCATCCTCATCGTCGCTACCCCATGTGAGGGTCCATTCATATAAAAGGGACGGATCGAACTTTGTTATAAATATATCCATGTTGCCATTCGATGCGTGCTCATCAAGGTCCGGACCCGGGTCGAAGTCAACTATATTGTAGAAGTTGCCTGCCACGTAGACCTCGCCGGCAGGACCAATCGACACACCTTCCGCCCTGTCCGAGCCACTGCTACCCCAAGTGAGCGCCTTCACGAAATCGCCGTTCATGGTGAATTTGCTCAGGAACACATCGTAGGACCCGTTCGATACGTGGATATCCTCGCCACTACCGGGGTCGAAATCGACAATATCATGGTAACGCCCTGTTGCAAAGACATTTCCATACATGTCGGCCGCAACCGCGTAGAGTAGGTCGCCACTCGAACCACCCCAACAGCGCCCCCAGATGTAATTGCCGTCCGTATCGAATTTACTCAGATAAATATCCGTTCCCCCCTCGCTTGTATGCATGTCTACTCCGGGGCCGGGATCAAGATCGATACTTTTATCGAAGTATCCGCCGACATAGACATTATCCCAATCATCTATGCATACAGAATAGGCGGTATCGGAGTTCTGGTCACCCCATGTAAGGGCCCACAGGAAATTGCCGTCCGGGTCGAATTTGCTGAGAAAGGCGTCCTGACCATCAACGGGGGTATGTTCGTCGACATCGGGTCCGGGATCGAAATCGACCGTATTTGCGAAATATCCAGCGGTATATGAATTATCCATCGAGTCCACATCGACAGACCATGACTGTTCCGAGAATGTTGATCCCCAGGCGCAAGCCCACAGGAAATCGCCGTAGGGATCGAATTTACTGAGGAAAATATCGTCGTTTCCAACTGAAGTTCTCTGCCATTCCTCATAGCCTGGGTCGAAATCAACAGTTTTTTGGAAATACCCGGAGATGTAGGAATTGCCATAAGAATCGGCCGCAACACCGAAACCCCTGTCGCCACTGGTTCCTCCCCATGTCCTTGCCCAGCCGTCCGGATGCTCGGGCGATTGGGGTGAAATGGTGAAAACGTATGGGAAATATGCGCATAGCGGGGTATCGGGAAGCGCCGGGGGATAGCCGACGGTTTCGGAACGTGCTTCTATCAACATCCTGCCCTTACCGCTGTGAGTGAGGTTCACGCCGGTAAAATCCAGCTCATATGTGCTGTATTCATCGTTGCCGCCCAATGGGGCAACCATACCGACATAGGGAAGCCCGGATGGGGATTCCCCCCATACCTGGTTCGTCCAACAGTTGAAGTGATCGAATAAATCGATTCGAAGCTTAAGATGGCCACCGGCCGTGTGGGAAGCCTCATCGAAAAACAGTGTGTTGTATACCTCCGTGACGACAATGTTGTATGCCTCGATCTTGTTGGCTTCAGGCGGGAAATCATCCGGCACTGTATTCGGTGGATTTACATCCGGTACTTTCCAGCAGGCGTCAACGGCGTAGTTGAAGGTAAGCCCACCGGACAAGTCTATGGTATAGTGCCTGATGATTAATTTCCCGGCGCTGAACATCCCACGTTTTGCGGTATCAAGCACCGACAGCGGATCGTTTGGCTGGAGGCCGTCGGCGAAATATTTGTAAGCATTGAGGGTGCAGTTGTAATCTCCAATATCAGCGGGCGTACCGAGCAGGCCGTCCTTGTAGGTAAACATCGTTTGCCCATGGGGGAATTCCATCGGATTCCACCAGCGGCTGTAACCATCGGGATTCAGAAGACAGGTATCGCCAGGCCCCGCCATGACAATTTCCGGGTTGTGGAATTCGTGGTAGGACCCATGTGTGAAAATTATCCCGCACACATCGAATCCTGTATAGACCTTCAGGCCAAGGAATGGGTGCCTTATTCCGATATCGACATCGAGGATATTTCCATTGAACTTCAGTGGGCTTTTTAGCATGAGATTGAGGTTCGGCGGCGGTTCGAGGAATCTAAGGGCGTTGAGGTGGAATTGCGCGTCGCGGATCGGGTTGACATCGATGGTGCCGTCATCAGGATGGCAGATAAAGGTGTACAGGGCGAGGAGGGTATGCGAACCAGCTGTTTGGGCTTCGATGGGCTCCGATGGCCGGATTGGGTTGGGGACGGTCGGGTGGTTGCTGCTGCAACCGGATACAATAATAACCACAACCAGGATGACCAGGTTAAACTTGTTGATGGGTTTCATAGCTTCCCCCTCATGATAATTCCTCAGGCTGCCCTACTGTAGTGTTTAAAACTTACCATGGTAACAACCGAAAATCAATAACCGCGATAGTTAATATTGTTAGAAGCTCTTTATGTGTTTTGGCATCAAATATGATAGAGTGCACATGTGAGACCTGAAGGATTTTTCACGTGTCAGATGCATGTCGGGAGGGATATCATGAAAAATTATACGGCACTTGTTTTCATCACGGCGATGCTCATTCTATCGGGATGTTCGGGGGGAAGCGCGATGCTGCCGGATGCAGACATCGCCCGGGATTCCAGCGCGAGCCATTCGCTGTGGGGTTTATGGCAGGGGATAATAGACCCCGGTTCACGCGCGATTGATTTTGTCCAGTTGCGCACGAGCGAATTTCATCTCAACGCGCTGCCGTTCCTCGAACCCCCCGCCCTCGTCAACCTTACGCTCGAAACTCTCCAGTTCAATGGCAACATCATCGAAGCCGGCATCGGCTTGCGACATCCGTTCCTCGGGCTGACCGAATTCACGGGCTTCGATGTATGCGGCATCTTCATCACGAACGGTACGAAGACCGGGTTCGCCGATACCGATATCATCATGCCCGGCCCCGGCGATACCCGGCTGCTGAATCCCGACGGCTACTCGCGATGGTGGAATCCATCGGAATTCCCGGTAAACCTCGGCACCATAAATTCATATAACGACGGCCTGCTCGGCACACCGGGTTCGTCGGCGAATTTCAACTGTACTCTCAACGGCTACAAATATTTCACAGACGGCCTTACCGCGAACGAACCGGTCGCCGCGGCATCGCCCGCCAATCGCGGACTATTCAGCGCCGGGCAGAAGAATGTGAGGCACTATACGATAGAGATGTCCGGCGGGCTCATCTTCAATTACGCCGTCGATGCATGCTGGCAGTATCCGCTGGGAGCGCCGCCCTATGAAGCTCCCGGCGATTTCGCTCCCGCATCCAATCGCGCCGAAGCGTGGAATGTCGTTGTGAATATCGACAACAACACACTCTGGAACGACGGCGTGGACAGCGGCGGATTCATCGGGCTCACGATTGATGTTTACGACCATTTCCATTCCGAGCTGAATGTCGTATCCGTCGAATCGCCGGGGAACATCCCGTTCAGCCAGAGCACTGACCCTGTGAGCACGTCGGATTACTATTCGACATTCGAAATAATCACCGATGATTGCACCCCGGCGGCGGATTCAATCGAACTCCTCATAAGCGTCATATGCGAGGAACAGTACGGCGGCGTCATCCCGGGGAAATATATCGCCGCGTATTTCACGCTCGATGTACCGGTCGCCGAAGAGCCGCCCGCCGATTGCCTCGAGCTTACAAAGGTCGCGAGCAAGGCATATGGCATGTTCTATACGAAGACGATGCAGATAATCTATGACCAGTCGACATGGGAAAGCTGGTGGGCGACCGCCAACGGGAACACTTTCCCGCCGCCGGCTGTACCGGAGATAGATTGGGTGAACGATATGGTCATCGCTGTTACGATGGGCCAGTTCTCTACTGGCGGGTTCTATGCGACCATCGAATGGGCCTGCTTCGACGGCGAGGGGGACCTCGAAGTCTATGTCATCTGGCATCATCCCGGGCCGAGCTGCATGGTGCCGCAGGTGTTCACGCAGCCTTGGCTCGCCATGAAGTGCGAACGTCACGAGGTGGATTACTACTTCACAGAGGAAGTCGACGTTTATCCGTGTGATTGATTGGTAGATTAATTCGCGCTCACTCAGGGATGTTCGGCGCTGTTAGCTGGAAGCAAGGCTTCGAGCTTCCCAAGCCATTCATTGAAATGGGGGCATGCGTTGCGGATTTCAGGCAGCCCGATCCTTTCACAGATAATCGGACCACTCGTTTTTTTCCCGTAAGTCGGTATGAGATTCATCAGCCTTGCTGAAGGATGTGATTGTTCCACTTCATTGACCTCTTCAGGCGAATGCGCGGCTTGGGTAATCGTCTTCAGGTTGTCTCTTATATTCTCCCCCGGAAATGCGCTTACGATCTCATCGGGCGAAACCAGCACCAGCGCTTCGAATTCATGCAAGCTCAAGTATGGGATGAACTTGCTATTGTCGATTGCATTTCCAAGCTCGCTCTCGAGATGTCTGACTCGTGTGTAACAATTCCCGGCGGGCATGTCGTCTTTTCCGGGATAGTCGTTCGGCAAACCGTAGAAATCGAGCATGGATGTCACGGCGACCGCATCCGAATCAGCGAGCAGTTGCTTGATTTCCTTTCGCGCCTTGCTGAAAGGCACGTAGCTGCCCTTGTGATCCGGGCCGTTGATAACCCTCTTCGTTGTCGCAATCGTGGGAATGATGAACAATCCCATATTCAGCAAGTGCGGATGAATTAACCTTTTCAGGAATGCTTCCTCTGTCTCTCCCTCAACATACGTCAGGATGCGCTTCATTACGGCCTTCCCCCGAACACATTCTTCTCCCACAGCTCGCCGATGGAATAATCCTGCATCCATTCTTCGAGCTTGTCTTTCTCGAGCCGTCTCATTGATGTTTCGTTATTCTGCATCTCGACGACGACTATATCTTCGGGATTGAAATGGTTGACCAGGGTAACCGACTGCGTGGAAACGATTACCTGTGTCCTTTTCGACGCGGCTTTCATCATTTCCGACAGGATTGAAATTGCATATGGATGCAGGCCGAGCTCCGGTTCGTCGATGATGATTGTCGACGGGGGGTCCGGCTGCAGCAGGAGTGTCGTAAGGCACATGAAACGCAGCGTGCCGTCGGACAGCGAGGATGCATTGAAATATGCATCCGTGCCGACCTGTTTCCACTCCAGCATTATCTGGTCATTATTCAAGCGCGATGGCGCAAGCGTAAAATCATCGAAAAACGGAGCGACAAGGCGAATTGTATCAACAATATTCCTGTAGATTCCCGGGTGCTTTTCTTTCAAGAAATACAGGAATGCCGCGAGATTGGAGCCATCACGTCGCAGGAAAGAATTGTCGTTGATGTCGCTTGACTTCTTCATCTTCGATGAATCACTGGTGTCGTGGAAGTGAAATATTTTCCAGCTTTCCAAGGCTTCCAGGACATGTTTAGCAACTTTATGCCCTCCCCATTCTTCATCTGCTCTTTCCTTAAGTTTTGATTCTTTGGATCCTGTGCCTATTCGTTCATCCCAAGGCTCAGTGTGAGGGAGTTTATGAAAATAAACAACCTCGTTTGCAATAAGCAGGCTGTCTTCTTCAGTCGCCTCAAGAAAGATTTCATACTGATTAGGTTTAAACCAAATGTGAAGTTAAATACGGTCCGTGTGCTTCCCCCCGAAATGCAGCAACCTGTCCCCACCTGCCTTTCCCACGTAAACCTGCAAATTCTCATTAACGATATTGTTTAAAAACTCGAACACACTGATGAAGTTAGACTTTCCCGCTCCGTTCGGTCCGATGAGGATGTTTAAATCCCGCAGTTCGATATCGACCGCCTTAATCGACTTGAATCCCTCAATTTTTATCCTGTCGAGTCGGGTCATCGGCATCCTCTTGATTTCTGAATGAAACGCATTTTACCTTCAAACAGCTACATTTTATCACAACCGCCGGTCTGATTTGACATCCTGAGGATAAGTTGTCTTTACACTTGCATTTCATAAGGTAGAATAGAGCATTGAGGTGCAACGTGCGGATTGTCTTCTTCGGGACGGATGACATCGTGCTGCCTTCCTTCAATGCGCTGCTTGATTCAGAGCACGAAATTGTCTGCGTCGTAAGCCAGCCCGACCGTCCCGCCGGACGCGGACGCAAACTCAAATCCCCCCGTATCGTCGAAATCGCCCGCGAGCGGAGCATCGATGTCATCCAGAAAGAAAACCTCAAGGGGAAACTTACGCGCCGGAAGATCAATTCATTCGGCCAGGACATCAATGTCGTATTCGCATATGGCTGCTACATCCCCTCCATAATCTTCGGTACCCCGCCGCGTCGCACCATCAACATCCACCCGTCGATGCTGCCGCTTCACCGTGGAGCGAACCCGATACGCTCCGCCATCCTGTGCGGCGACGCGGAGACCGGGGTGAGCATCCAATATGTCGAAAAAGTGATGGATACCGGCGACGTGCTCGCGTCACGCATCACGGCGATCGGCCCCGACGAAATTTTCACCGAATTGTGTTGCAGGCTGTCGGACATCGCCGCCGAATTGCTCATCGATACGCTGAAAAATATTGACACCGGGCGCATAAGACCGGTTCCGCAAAACCAAGGATGCGCGTCGGAATGCTGCAAGTGGGAGAAGGACGATATTATCATCGATTGGAGTAAGCCCGAGAGCAGCATCCATAACCAGGTGCGGGCATTCTCACTCTCGCCCGGCGCGCGTACGACATTTCGCGGCAAGCAGCTACATTTGCTGCGAACATCTTTGCGCGAAGTTAGCGACATAGATGAACAGCCAGGCCCGGGAGCCATAATCAATATATCGAAAAATGATTTCACAGTCGCGGCTTCCGGCGGATGTCTCGCCGTTCTCGAGGTGAAACCCGAAGGAAAGAAAGCGATGGACTCCCGCGCTTTCATTAACGGATTCCGTCCACAAGCGGGTGAACGCCTTGGGTAAGCGCCGCGACATGTGGGCCCCGCTTCTGCTTGCCGTGGGTCTCGCGCTGTTCTGGTTGCTCAACCCCGCCATATGCTCTATAGACCTCGACAGCCCCACGTTCGACGAAGGCATGTTCATCGCGGGGGGAGTTTATATCCTCCATAACGATGATTACTCCATCGTCATCCAGCATCCGCCGCTGGCGAAGATTCTCATTGCGCTGCCAACCACTCGGATGCCGCTCGAACTTCCATCACCAGCGGAAATCGTCGAGATGAACTATGCCCGCGACAAGGACGACCCGATACTTCACACCTATGTCGAGAACTACCCTCCCGACCAGCTCGCGCGCAATCCCTATTACATCGGCTATCACATGCTCTACAACTACAACTTGTGGGACATGCCGGAGATATTTTTCAAATGCCGGCGCGCGGTACAACTGATGCACTACCTCCTCGTATTTCTCCTGTTCCTGCTCGTGAGGAAAATATTCAGCGCCGATGCCGCTATCGTCGCCGCCTGTATAGCATTCTTCGACCCCAACATGGTAGCGCACGGTCATCTATGCACCACCGACATGCCCGCCGCGCTGTTCACGGTGTTGTCGGTGCTCCTGCTTACGCATGCCATCGATACGGAGCGCCCGCGTCCCGCAATGGTTCTGCTGTGGGGAATCTCCCTCGGCCTGATGGGTGCCGTGAAATTCTCCACGCTGATAATTATCATCACCGAGGCCGCGATATTCCTGTGGGTATTCAGGACGCACTTCCGCGACGCGCTGCTCGGACTTCTCGGCGCGGCTGTCATCGCTCTCATCGCGTGCTTCATCATCGGCGGATACTCATTCGGGCCTTATTCAATCGCGCTGAAGCAACTCGCCGTCAGCCTCGGTAAGGGACGTCCGTCGTATCTCCTCGGCAATTATTCGCAAACCGGTTTCCCCCTGTACTACTTCGCGACCCTGCTCTTCAAGATGCCCACCGCGCTCATATTGATGTTCCTCGCGGGCATCGTGCTCGCATTCAGGCGGAAAGGAGGATACGGGCGAAGCCCGGCGCAAGCATCGCTATGGCTCATCCTCGCGGTATTCCTCGCCTCGACAATAATATTCCACGGCAACAACCTCGGGCTTCGGCATCTGCTGGTCATATATCCGTTCATTATCGCGATTGCCGCATCGATTTTTCCCCCTGTCCCGCGGCTCAAAGGCTTGAGTGGAATCGGAATCATAATGCTTGTACTCGTGCTCCTCGAATCCATCCCCGCGATGTACAATTCAATCCCGTTTTTCAATCTTCCGAGCAGGAATGCGGCATATGAAGGCAAACTCCTCGCGGATTCGAATATCGACTGGGGGCAGGACCTCGCGCGCCTCGGGCAATTCTGCAGGCGAAACCGGGTAGGGCACCTGCGGCTCAGGTATTTCGGCACCGCCGACCCGTTCATACATCTCGGTGACATCCCGGGTCTTACAGTGGATATAATGGGGACGGAATATAATGACAGCCCCGGCCCGCCCGGATGGTACGCCGTAAGCATGCAGAAGCTTTTACGCGTGAGGAAAATGTCCGCATCCGCTGATGAAGACTCCGGGCTGCAATGGCTTCGCGACATCGAGCCCGTCGGAAGAGCGGGCGGCTCGATTTTGATTTATCATATCGATTGACGGCGTGATTGACATCAGGTATGGCTGAAGCGAAAAGAAAACGAATGACGAAGAAAAAACCCGCTTGGAAGATTTCTCCATTCGGGTTTACGTTCCTGACGATGTTCGGCCTGATGCTGCTCGTGGGCGTGGTGCTGCTCGCGCAGTTCTACCTGTTCGTCGAGACCGATAAAAGTGAAGCGCAGGTTCCTGACCTGAGCGGGATGAGCATCGATGATGCCGCCAGGGAAGTGAAGAGCGTGAAACTCAAACTGCAGCCGAGCGAGTATGCCTATTCCGACTCCGTCGAGAAGGATTCCATAATCGACCATACACCCCCTGCTGGCACCGTCGTGAAGGAAGGCCGCACCATCTATCTCACCATCTCCCTCGGAAAACGCGATATACAAGCCCCCAACGTCATCGGCATGAAACTCGAGGAAGCCCGGAGCGAACTCGAAACGCTCGGTCTACAGGCTTCCGATGTGCGGGGGGAATACAGCGATGACGCGCCCGTCAATACAGTTATATTCCAGGCTCCTTCGCCGGGTATCCTCGTCGCCAGGGGGGAAGGCATCCAGCTCACATTTTCCAAGGGGCCGTCGAAGATGAGCATCGAGATGCCCGACCTGAAGGGGACGACACTCGATGGCGCCCTCGCGCAGATTGACGCCCTCGGCCTCAAGGTGAGCCGCATCAACCGCGTATATTCCGCCACCGCTTCAGGAGAAACCGTCTCCGGGCAAGTGCCGCTTCCCGGGCTGCTCGTCAAGCGCGGCAGCGAAGTGATAATCGACCTCACCCTCCCGACGTACGCGAGAACTCTCGGCGAGAGGGAATTCAAGGTCGCCGTCAATGTGCCCATGTCAGAGGACGGAACCGAAGTAAGGGTCATCGTCAAAGACCTTCACGAAACGAAGGAAGCCTACCGCAAGGTTATCCAGGGCCCAGCGAAGGTCGAGATAAAAATCGATTCCTATGGTTCCACCACGGTCAGCATATATTTCGACGGCGTCCTCGTGCGTGAAGAGAATTTTTAGCCCGGGTTTCTTCCGGGATTAAGATTCCGCATTCGAATGATTTATAATTGAGCAAACCCGCAGGAGAAGCAGGCCATGGTTAAAATATCACCGAGCATACTTTCAGCCGACCAGGCTAACCTGAAATGGGCCATCGATGCCGCCGCCGAGGGAGGCGCCGACTTTATCCACGTCGATGTCATGGACATGCACCTCGTGCCCAACCTGACCATCGGTCCCACTGTATGCGCCGACATCGCGAAGAATTCACGCATCCCGCTGGACATACACATGATGGTGCAAGATCCGGCCATGTTCACCGAGCTACTCGCCGGGCAGTTGAGGAGACGCGTGCTCGGCGGGAAATTCGAGTTCGAGAGTATCGTCAACTACCCCGACGAAGCCATAAAGCAGATCATCGGCAAAGTCGAAATGTCCCAGCTCGCGCTCGCGTTGAAGGGTGCCGGCGAAGAGCTGTTCAAAAAAATCCTGGATAACATGAACAAGGAAAACGGCGCGGCCCTTGTCGCCGAAATGGGCAACCTTACCGCCGTCAAGCGAGATAAGATCAAGGCGGCGCGCGAACACATCGCCGAAATCATCGAAAAGGGCGGAAGCATCAACCCCGTCAAATATCTCGTCGCCCACCAGGAAGCATGCATCCATCTCGACCGCGTGCTCAATCTTATCCGCTCGCACGGCTTCGGCCCCGGGGTGTCGCTCAATCCCGCGACGCCGGTAAGCACCATCGAGCATGTCCTTCACTTGTGCGACATCGTGCTCATCATGAGCGTCAACCCGGGATTCGGCGGCCAGGAATTCATCCCCTACACGCTCGACAAGGTGCGGCAGGTCAGGAAGATGATAGATGAGCGGCACCTGCGTACGGTGATAGAGATCGACGGCGGCATCACGCCGGAGAATGCGAATTACGCCGCGCGCGCGGGATGCGATATCCTCGTCGCGGGCGCGGCTGTATTCAACGACAAGGCATCCCCCGCCGACAACATCAAGTCCATCCGCGACGCCTGCGCCGTTGTGGCGTAATCACCGGGCTACGCGATTCAAAACATGATGGTATAATTATCCTGCATCGGGAGGTCGAAATTTATGAGAGGTACGACATAGATGCCGAATTACGATTTCATATGCAAAAAATGCGGATGCGAGTTTGAAGAATACTTGAGTTTCACCGACGACCGCTCCAAGTTGAAGTGCCCGAAATGCAAGTCGAAGAAGGTCGAGCGCAACTTCGGCTCCGTGCAGATGGGCGTCGGCAAGGGAAGCGGCGGAGGGGCAAGCGATTCATGCGACACATGCTCGTCGTCGAGCTGCTCGACTACGTGAGGCATCGGATAACGCCGGGTCCCGGCAATCTCATACAAATTCGAATAACCTTTGGAGAGAGATTTTACGATGACCAACAAGATAACCTTCTATGGACATTCCGCGTTCAAAATCGAGACCGGGAAGGGCTTGAAAATAATTATCGACCCGTACCTCACCGGCAACCCCGCTTGCCCCGAGGAATGCCAGTCCGAATCCGATGCCGACCTCGTGCTCGTTACCCACGGACATGGCGACCATCTCGGCGACAGCGAGCGCATCATGAATAGCAGCAACGCCACGTTCGCCGCCATATATGAACTCGCCACATGGATGGGTGAAAAGCTTGGCGATCCCGACCGCGTCATCGGTTATTCAAAGGGCGGCACCATCGAATTTCACGGCGTCAAGGTGACGTTGTTCAACGCCATACACTCCGGCGGCATCAACGAGCCGGTCGGATTCTCGGTCGGCGGCGGAGAATCGGGATTCATCCTCGAGCTCGAGGACGGCACACTCATATATCACGCGGGCGACACCGATGTCTTCATGGACATGCAACTGCTTCCGAAATTGTTCGGTAAGCCCATCGACATCGCGATGCTTCCCATCGGCGGGCATTTCACGATGGACCCGCGGCGCGCCGCTATCGCCGTCGAGCTCATTCACCCGAAGAAAGTCGTCCCGATGCATTACGGCACCTGGCCGCCGCTGGCCGGTACGCCCGACCAGTTACGCGCCGAGATGGACAACCTCGGGCTGTTCGATGTCGAGATAATCGCCGTCAAGCCGGGAGAGAGTTTCAATACAGCGTGACGATATCGACTTTGTAATAATAGTGATGCAGTATCTGTTCGAAGTCCCACCCCATTTCCGCGAATGTCTTCGCCCCTTGCTGGCTCATACCCTTCCCATGCCCGTAACCGACTCCCTTGAAATATACGCTTCCGCCGATCTTCACCGGTTCGAAATCAACGGACGTCGCGATCTCGCTTGACGGCGCAGGGGTGAATTCCGCTTCCTTCACTTCATAACCGACTACGATATTCTCGCCGCCGAGGTAGCTCTTGCCGGACGAACCTATCGCCACCGCGAGGCTGAGAGTGATTTCCTCGATGCCGTCACCCGTGAGTACCGGGAATTCGCCCGAGCCGAGTTTCATCAGCACGCGGGTCAGCGCTTCGCGAACGACTTTCCCCTTATCGGGCTCGCTCGTCTTGTCAACCGTAATCGGCGGGAACGCGCCATTCTTCCCGATCGCAAACCGCGTCGATTTCAGCCGCCCGTATCCTATCAGCCTGCGAAGCTCTATAGCGCCGATCGTCCCGCTGCCGCTGCTTCCCGCGATGCATACTTCCACGACCCGCCCCGACGCAGCATACTTCGATATGCATATCGTCTTCGGCGTGCCGACATCCGTCCCGGCGCTCTTCATCACGGCGGCAAGCTCCGATGCGGTAATTTCGAGATCCCATGCGTAGCAATCATCATCGGGCGAATAGACGGAACACAGGTATGGATAATCTGGCTCGCCGTAGTCGGCGGGATCCGATGTGCATCCGCCCGCCGACGCCGAGTAGTACGCCACAATCGGCTCGCCGTCGTATGTCATCACCATCCCGCGTGTTTCGCTGATTGCGCGGTCGGCGCGCTCATCCTCGCCCGCGAGACCGGAATACGCCTGGTCCGCGACAGTGCCGTAGACATCGAATGAATCCGAGGCATGCACGGCCATGCGGTTGAGCGCATATGTCCTCGCTGCCACGGCCTGAACCTTGAGCGCTTCCATGCCCCATCCCGGTGGCATCTCGGCTGGAAGCACGCCGCGAAGATAGTCCTCCAGCGGAATATTGTTGATAACGGTCAGCGCTCCGCTTTCATGGATGATCCTTATCGCGCCACGATATTTATTTCCCCCGAATTTTAAAAAGCCGTTTTTCGGATATACTTCGAATGCGTCCGCCGTATGCCCGTCCGATGCTTTAATCCCGTCGCCCTTCAGGCTGAATGAAATTTCCGACGCGCCATCGATAACATCGAGAAGCACTCCGTTGCGCAATTCTCGAAGCTCCATCCCGTCGGTGGCGCTCACTTTCGCCGATGCGCCGCCGGTTTGAAGCGCGACGCGTATCGGCGGCTCTTCCGATGCATACGCCGTTGATGAAAATCCGAGGATGGCTGCCGTGAGAAGGACGAGCGAAATTGCATTAAAGGGTTTTATCGGATTGAATGTCCTGCTCAATGTTCAGCCTCAATGGCGCATCCGGAAGATAAGATTCAGGATCAGCGTAAGGAGGATGGACAGCACGATGCTCGTCCCTATCCACACGTGCACGCTGAACCCGTCGCGCTTGACATTAATATCCCCCGGTAGATGCCCCAGCTTTCCAGGCAGAATTCCCATCCAGAACAGCGCGCCGATCAGGATCACCGTCGCTCCGAAAATTATCAGCCATTTTCCGATGAATGTGGCAGGCATGATTGAAATTATACTACCAAATATCGCGCGACGGGATCGCTGACTGGGATCGCGGGCTGCCAGCCCGCCAGTGTTGTGGTGCATATATTGTGGTGCAGGCGGGACGCCCGCACCACAATATAAGAAACCCGGGTACCGCACTTTAGTGTGCGCCCTGGTAAACTCGCGATCATGGCAATGTCACAACCCCTGTCAGCTCGAGGAAGAAGAGTATATTCCCCACCAAATGTGCCAACATCGGCACCGAGAGATTCCCCGTACGCTCGAAAAGCCAGCACGTCACAAGGCTCATCGCGAACGCGGGAAGCATCATCCACGGGCTGAAGAAAAAAAGCGCATACATGGCGCTCGTCAACAGCGCGGCTTTCCAGAATCCGAGGCTCCTGAACCCGGTGAATATCAACCCGCGGAAAATCACTTCTTCGAGGAATGTCGCTATTATCAGAATTTCCGTGCCGAGTACCACCATCTGACCCGTATTCGCGGGCTTCATCGCGTTCATTATCTCGTCCAGTTCCTCGGGTTGGGCACCGAATATAACTCCGCTGAGCCGCGCCAGCCCGAAGTCGAGGCCGATGATGAGAATTCCCGCGCCGATGCCGAGAAGATATTCCGTCGGCGCAAGGGTGAAGAATTTTAGCCGCGAAAAAGAAATGTCGTAGAAGCGAAGTATCAGCACGACGATGATGACCACCACGAGATCGTGCACGAGCATATTGGCATAGGGATTATCTTCAAAGAAACCGGGGAGGAAGAACGAGAAGAATACCGCCGCGAAGGTCACCAGCGATGTTATCGGCGACAATTCTCCCGTACGGCTCCCCGATGCAGGCCGCATCAGAAGATCCTCTCCTGCGCGTTTTCGGGTTCGTGATGGCTGACGCCGAGATGCTTATATGCATGCCGCGTGGCGATGCGTCCCCTCGGCGTACGTTTCAGGTAGCCGATTTTCATCAGGTACGGCTCGATGATGTCGGTCAACGTGTCGACTTCCTCGCACAGCGTCGCAGCGAGGGTGTCGAGTCCGACGGGACCGCCCTCATACTTATCCGTTATCGAATGTAAAAACCGCATGTCGAGCTGATCCAGTCCCACTTCGTCGATACCCAGCTTCCGAAGCGCGTCATCGGCTATCTTGCTGTCGATACTCCCGTCGGCGCGCACCTGGGCGAAATCGCGCACGCGCTTCAGCAGCCTGTTGGCGACGCGCGGCGTACCGCGCGAGCGCCGCGATATGACCTCGGCCCCTTCGGTGTCGACATCTATCTTCAGTACGCCCGACGAGCGCATGATAATCTTCGCGAGGTCTTCCGGCGGATAAAAATCGAGATGCTGGATTATCCCGAACCTGTCGCGCAATGGGCTGGTGAGAAGCCCCGCCCGGGTTGTCGCCCCGATGAGCGTGAAAGACTTGAGCGGAAGTTTCACCGTGCGGGCGTTCGGGCCCTTGCCGATGATGATGTCCACCTTGAAATCCTCCATCGCGGGATAGAGGTATTCCTCAACAACGCGGTTCAGCCGGTGGATTTCATCGATGAAGAACACATCGCCTTCGCCGAGATTCGTGAGTATCGCGACGAGGTCGGCGGGACGTTCGAGCGCCGGGCCGGATGTGCCGGTGAATCCAGCGCCCATCTCGTTGGAGACGATATGCGCGAGGGTCGTCTTGCCGAGTCCCGGCGGGCCGTAGAAAAGAAGGTGGTCCACAGCTTCGTCGCGTCCCTTCGCCGCTTCGATGGCGATGCGCAGGTTGTCGACGACTTCCCTCTGCCCGATGTATTCATCGAGCAGGCAAGGCCTGAGGCCGATGGGAAATTCGATATCCTCTGGAAGCTTCTCCGATTTTATTATTCGTTCCGCCATCTCAGCTATTGTAAACCATTTGCCGCCGCGCGCGCTTGATTTATTCCCCGCTCTCTTCGGCATCCCGGCGATATGTCTGCGACTCCGGCGGCCATTGCTGCAACTCGCGAAGCATATATGAACGATAGAATATCTGGCTCTCCCCGGTGAGGTCTTCGCGTCCGCCGCGATATTCCGCCCACGCTATCATCAGCACCGTATCGTTTTCGAGACGCATCCCCGGATGGGTCATCCTCGGATACGTGCACGGGTGAAGGGAATCGCTTACCTGTATCGGGTCGGATATCTTTTCCCCATCCACTATGCGGAGATAAATATCGCAGTTCCCCAGCGGGAATGTCTCCCCCTCGGCATATTGCTGGTACGCCACCGCTATCAAATCCTCATGCCCCATGAGCGGCAGCGAGATGATATCCGCGTTCACCGCGACCGTCCCCGGCGGATTGAGCCGCATAAGTTCGCCCCGCTCGCCGTCGTATACGCGGCAGAAATATATCTCGCCTGTCCCGGCATTCATGTCGATTTCGTGCCATACAACCCCCGCGCTTGTAAGGTCGTTGTTGTCGTAGTATCGATTGCCGCATACGCGTGGTATATCGCTTACTCCCTCGGTGAAACTCAACTGCACTTCGTCGCCGATATCCCAGCCGCTGTCTTTGGGCTTGATTGTTCTATAGAAAATTTCGCAGTTACCTTCATGTTGCACATGCTCGTCGACCTGCATGCCGTAACGCGAGTCCATGTAGACGAGATGGATAACGTTTTTTTCAAGGCCGTCGTATCCCGATGACCAGTCTGCATTCGGGTCGTACTGGAACCAGTTGTCGTCGGTAACCCGCACCAGGTCCCCCCATTCCCCTTCCTTCAGCGCGAAGCCCGTTGTCGGCGTGATGAGCGTGACCCCCGTGTCCCGCTCCTTCATGAGAATCTCATGCTTGATGAACCGGTGGTCGAACCACAGCATTATAGGTATCTCGTTGAGCGCGCCGTCGAAGAATGCAACCGGTAGCGCCCCCCACGAACGCGAGTCCACATCGGCATCGGACACTATCTCCGGCGCCGACCATCCGCGTATATCCCCCGCCGAAAACCATATCTCCCGAGTATTCACCGACTCGTCCATGTACCCGAGATATGCCATCAGCACGCCGGTTACGGCAACGGCGTTGAATGAGTCGTACCCGTCGGGCTGCGTAATCCTGCGTTTGTTTTCAAACCCCTTCCCGTCGATTGGCCCGAATGATTCCCACAATTCGCGAATCCTGTTCTCCGGCTCAGACCATATGATATGCGCATAATATCCCGCCTCGACACCGGCGCTCGCCGCTATCGCCGGAATCTTCTTGTTGCTCAGGCCCCCGGTAACCTGCACCGGGTTGCAGTATGGCTGTATCTCGAGTTTCATTTCCTCGAGCGGGATGCCCGCGTGAAATTCAGCTGGCGGCTCATAGCCCGGATGCTGAAGCGGTACTTCTATCTTTACCGCGGACGGCAGCGATGTGAACAAAATAATGATGAAGGCCGCCATCGCCAGTACAGCGAAGATGATGAGATATTTCAGTGATATACGCATGGCTCACTCCCCGTTGACTTCCTCGATCAACTCCAGCGAACGCCCCGTCGCCCCGGCGCCTTCCTCGACGGCCTTGAAGCATCGCTTGCGTGTCTCCTCGATGCGCTGCTCATCCTCGATGAGAAATTTCAGCAGAAGCGACAACTCGTGGATATCCTTCACCTCATAAGCGCATGCCCGTTTCCTGTCGCCGAGGTACGCCGCCATATCGCGGAAATTATGCACGTACGGCCCATGAACCGCCGGCACCCCTTGGAATACCGGCTCCAGCAGATTGTGCCCGCCGCGCTCGATGAGGCTTCCGCCGATGAACGCCGCCTGCCCCAGGGCGTAGAGGCGCGCGAGCTCGCCGATGACATCGATGATTATAACTTCGTTCGATGAATTGAATCCGTCGAGTTTCGAAAACCGCGATGAATTGTAGTTCCACCGCTTCACCGCGGCTTCGACGTCGGCAGTACGCTCAATATCCCTCGGCGCGATCAGCAGTTTCATCGCGGGATAAAGGCTCTTCAGCACCACGAACGCCTGCAGCATCATGTCCTCTTCGCCGGGATGCGTGCTTCCCGCGATGATGACCTTGTCCCCGAGCTTTATCTTCAGCCTGTCGCGGTAATCCCTCAACTCCTCCTCGGTCACCTTGAGGTAGCTTCCCTCGAATTTCAGGTTCCCGGTAACCCGCACTTTCGCGGGCGGCGCACCGAGTTCCTTGATACGTGACGCGTCGGTGGCGCTCTGCATGCCCAGCGCATCGTAGGAATTGAAGATGTAGCGGTACATCGGCCTCAGCCATCCCGGCGCGCGGTACATCGAGTCCGACACACGCCCGTTCAGCAGTATCTTCTTCGCGCCGATGCGGTTCAGCCCGCAGATGATGTTCGGCCAGTACTCGGTTTCAAGGCACAGGTAAATGTCAGGGCGTATACGCGCCAGCGCCCTCTTTATCGCCCATGGAAAATCAAATGGGAAATAATCGATATAGTCGAACCCCTTCAGGCGTTTCTTCGCCATGTCATAACCGGTCTTGGTGGTGGTCGAAATGAAGATGAATGCGTCGGGCCATTTCGCGCGCAACCCGTCGAGTATCCCGCTCGCGGCGGCGGCCTCGCCCACCGATACCGCGTGAAGCCATACCACGGGCGTACGCCCCGCTTTGTCCGGGAGCTTCCTGAAAAACCCGAACCGGTCGGACATCGTGCCGATGATATTGGGGTCGTTATTCAGTCTGAATTTGAGGTAGAGGAAGAAAAACGGGTAGAACAAGTACAGAAGCCCGTTGAAGGCATATAGGATTAATGGAACACGGGGATACTTACGGCCTTCTCGCATCCGCAAATTCTACCAGAAAATCGTTAGCCATGAATCATCCGGCCCCGCCAATCCCACGTCTCGCCCGCATCAGGTAGCAGCTATCCTTCAGGGGACTGAAGGATAGCTGCTACCTGTACCTGGCTACCTGTACCTGCTATCTTTCAGTCCGCTGAAAGTAGCTGGTACAGGATCCCTCAATTAACAATCAGATTGACTTCAGTGGCCGAATCAAAGAAATGCGCTTTCGACAAATCGAGCCCCACCGCTATCTCATCCCCTATCGGCGCGCGGAAACTCTCATCGCTGTGAGCCGCGACCTCTTTCTCCCCAAGCTGCAGATAAAGCTGGTTGTATCCGCCGAGAAGCTCGACAAGGTTAACCTTGAGCCTGAGATGCGGCCCCGGTGCGTCACGCTCGTAAATAATCATGTCCGGCGGACGAATCCCCACGATGACATCCTTCCCCGCGTATTTCAAAAGCTTCTCACGCTTATCGCCGGCAACCGGGAACTTCACGCCCGATATTTCGCAACCGAGCCCGCCGCCTTCCGCGATGAGCGCGCCGTCGAAGAAATTCATCCCCGACGAGCCGATGAATCCGCCCACGAATTTATTATGTGGCGAATGAAAGACCTCTTCCGGCGTGCCTATCTGCTGGATTATCCCCTTGTCCATCACGACAATCTTATCCCCGAGGGTCATCGCCTCGACCTGGTCGTGGGTGACATAGACGGTGGTCGCTTCGAGTCTCTGATGCAGCCGCTTGATTTCGGCGCGAAGCTGCACCCGGAATTTCGCATCGAGGTTCGACAGCGGCTCGTCGAATAAAAACACCTTCGGGTTTCTGACGATGGAACGCCCGAGCGCCACGCGCTGCTTCTGCCCGCCGCTCAATTCCGACGGCCGCCGCTTGAGCAGATCGCCGATCCCGAGAATCTCCGCCGCTTCATTCACGCGCCTGTCGACTTCATCCCTGTTGAGCCGCCGCATGCGGAGTCCGAACGCCATGTTTTCATAGACATTCATATGCGGGTAAAGCGCGTAGGACTGGAACACCATGGCGATATCCCTGTCCTTCGGATGCACGTCGTTCACGAGCCTGCCGTCGATGAAAATCTTCCCGGCGGTGATTTCTTCCAGCCCGGCGATCATCCGGAGCGTGGTGGACTTCCCGCATCCCGACGGCCCGACCATCACCACGAACGATTTATCGTCCACGGTGAACTCCGCGCTCTCCACCGCGACGACTTTCCCGAAATGCTTGCTTACCTTTTCCAACCTGACTTCTGCCATGGGTGAAATTATAGTCCATCTTTTCACAAATTTCCCTTGCGAAGCTGAACATCCATCTAACCGGCTCCCTTTCCACAACACGGGTGCCACGCCCACTTCGAGTCTTCGAGAATGGGCGTGCTCCTCCGTGACCGTTTTCC
>CAZSPL010000004.1:0-18091 GCA_964608735.1 uncultured Planctomycetota bacterium
GAACACGGTGGTGATATCAACTTTCTCGATGGACGGCACATGATGCGGGCATACGACGCATTCGGGGGTTTCGGAAATCTCCTCGCCGAAATAATTGCACTTGAGCACCATTGTACCGTCGACAGTCTCGATATCGACATGCCGGCATGTGTTCACGAGCATTTTCTCGCGTACGGCGAGTTCGAGTTCTCCAGCCTTCGCGCGGTTGGAGATGTAGTGGAACATGTAGAACAGCAGGAGGAAGATGCCGATGATGAATGCTGCGGCGGCGCCCATCATGACGGGAAGGTCCGCTATCGCGTTGAATGCGAGGTTTATCGCGAGTGTGACAACGCTTACGAGGGTGAACAACGCGCCGACGGCTCCCATATACGCGGCGGGCCCGGTGAGGGTGTCGCCGCATTTCGTATAGAGCTCGTCTCCAAGCTGCTGCCATTCATCGCCGGGAGGGGTATCTTCAGACGCGGCTTCGGCATCCTCGACATCGCCGGCATCGCCCGGTGCACCGGGCGGCTCATAGACGGTGAAGCCTTCGCGGGTCGATTCGATCCCGTCGCCGTCGGAATCATCGCGCGCGGCATCGTCGAATTCAAGCACCAGCGGCGCGCCTTTCCCGGTCAAGTTTCCGGCGACCCCGCCGCGTCCGGGCTTGCGAGTCGCGGCGTCGGATTCAGTTCGTGGGGATTCCGGCGCCAAGCCGTCATCGTCCCCGGTATTTTTTGTTTCATTCAAATCGGACATTTATTCAGCGGCACCATTCTCATGATAAAGAAAAAAAGCCGATGAGGGGAGTCGAACCCCTGACCAATTGATTACGAATCAATTGCTCTACCACTGAGCTACATCGGCTCGATTCAGACATATATTTTACTCCCCCCGGCAAAACCTCGCAAGGAGCGTTGCCGGTTCACTGTAGCCACTTCCATTTACCACTGCTTCCAATTACGCTCAAAGCTCTTCCAGAATCTCGCGACCCGGCTTCAGGTATTGCCTGAAGCCAATGATGTTTCATAGGTTCGTAAATGTGGAAGTCACTGGGGAAACGCAAAGTCGTTCAGGAGGCCATGCGTACGCAGGCTTCGAAGAGGATGCGGGTGAGGCGTCCGAGGGATGACTTCGGGATGCGCTCGTTGTCGCCGAACGCACCAAAGGTTTCGTGACCGGGGACGCTGTTCGATTCGAGCGGGGCGGAGCCGGCGAGGTCCACCGGGTGGAAACCATAGACATCGATGCCGAGTTCCCGCAGGACCCCGTAGCCATAGTTGTATGGGCACACCGCCTCGACAAGCTCCGCGCCGGGTGATACCGCGCTGCAGGCGGCATGAAGGATGCGCCGCAGCTCTTCGTTCGGCGCGCTGACGCTTCCGGGGATATGCGTGGCGGCCCCGATGTAGGGCGCGTTTCCCCCGAGTTTTTCGAGCGCGCTCACCGCCCTGATGCCCGCAAGGTTCAGCTCATCGCCGGGAAGCGGGCGGATCACGACGGTCGCCTCGGCATGCGACGCCGATGTCCATCCGGGCGAACCCGCGCCCAGGTGCGCGATGCTTACGGTGCTATGGGTCAGCGAACGGAGATAATCGGCGAAAATTTGAGGGATGGCGTTGCCCATATTCGCTGAAACGTCTGCATTCGCGGAAGGAGAGCTGAAGATTGCATCGAGTTCTTTCCCGGCGGGGGTATCGGCGGCGATATCGCGAAGCCCGCGGTAGATTGACAACGTATTTTCATCGACGCCGAAGTCGCGGCTGAATTCCAATGCGATGGCGTTGATGCCGTCAAGCATCATCCTGCCGGCATCGACATTGTCCATCAATCCACCGGTCTCGGCTTTCAGCAGAAGCTTGAGCAGATCGCGCTCCGAGCGATGAAGGAAATAAACCGGCTTGCCGTTGAGTTGCGCCCACGGAGGATAGCCCCACGCGAGGCACAGCTCGGATTCGATTTGCGTCAGGTGATTCTCGGCGAGATACGGGATACCTGCATCGCCGTCGTTGAAACAGTCGGATACCGCGGCGAGGCGTATGGTCCGCCTCAGGGGAACCCCGTTGCGGTTGATGAGTATGAGGCACATCAAGTGAGCTGCGACGAGCGATTTCGCGGCGATGGAGCCGCGTCCCCAGATGAATGTGCCGTCGTCGTAGCCGGAGAACGGGTTGAACTCTGTCCAGCGCGATGCATCCGCCGTGACAACGTCGAGCGGAGACAGGAGCAGCATCGGTTCAAGCTGCCCCGAGCCGTCTATCTGGGCGATGACATTGCGTTTGGGTCCATTCGACGGGGCGAGCGTAACGAAGATGCCTTCGCGGTTGAGGGTTTCGTGGATGAATCTGGCGATATCGGAAGTATTCCCTTGCGGTGCGGATGTGTCGTAGCCGACGAGTCTGCTCAGGAGCCGTGCGGCATGCGCTTCTATTTCAAGCCAGTCCAGTTTTTGGGCAATCTCCAGCAAGCACCCACCCACAGGTTCAGGGATGACGAATTATAGCATAGCTTTGCATCCTGTAAAGAATTTTCAAGAATAATGCCGTGCGGGGGGGAATGTCAAACTATGTGTAACTCTTATTATTAAACCTGAGCATTGCAAAAATTGGAGTACGATTCTTGACGGAAGGAAATTCGCGTGATTTGTACAAGAATATGCAGGTAAACCTGATAGATGCTGTACGATGTGGATAACTATTTTGCGTCGGATTTTATGTGCGCGCCGAGGAGGCGGATGTCGACTTCTTCGATCGGCACCTTGTTGAGCCATATCCAGAATTTCAGGGCGGTGAGGAATGATGCGAGGCTGAAGGGTATTGCGAACCACCAGGCCGTCTTGTAAATAATAAGCGCGACGATGCCGAACACCGCGTTCATAAGCCAGCACAGCACAGCGACGAGGGGCTTCGAGAAACCGAGGTTGTTCAGGCGATGCGTGGTGTGGTCCAGCCCGCCCCACCAGAAGTTTATCTTCCGCTTGCCGCGGCTTATCGCCACAAACCAGGTATCGAACACGAAGAACATCAGCACGAATATCGGCGCGAGGGTGCCCGTCAGGGCATGGCCGTGGATGACGTCGGGACGTCCCGCCAGCAGTCCGAGCAGCGAGAGATAGAAGCCGTGCGTAATGGAGCCGCTGTCGCCGAGGAATATCGACGCGCGCGGGTAGTTGTAGGGCAGGAAGCCGAGCATCGCGCCGATGAGTACGAGCGAAAGTCCCATGGTGATGGGGTCGCTGTTGTAGGAGCCGATGATGAAGTAGAACAATCCCGCGACGACGCCCGAACCGGCGGAGACGCCATTCATGTTGTCGATGATGTTCGCGGCGTTGGTGATGCCGAGTATCCAGAAAATGGTGAGCGGGTAGTTGAGGATGTCCCACGGCATGAAGCCGACCTTGACGCCGCCGAAGAAAAGAATTGTCCCGGCGACCGCGAGGAGAAGCATCTTCACCCCGGGATGCATCCCCATTCGTTTCTCGCTCATACCGAGTATGTCATCGGCGAGTCCGACGAAGAAAATGACGGCGACGGCGACAAATACGAGGGCAAGGTTGACACCGGTAAGGGCGGTATTGCCGGAACCGTTCATCCTGCTTACGGTGTTGAGGGTGAGGAGTATCCCCACGGCGAAGGATACGAAGATGAAAAGCCCGCCGAGATAGGCCACGGGTTTCTCATGCTTCTTGTGGATTTTTTCCCTCGGACGGTCGATGATCCCGAAACTGTGGGCGACGATTCGCGCTATCGGGGTGCCGACGAGGGAAACCGAGAAACAGAACAGGAGGATGAAGAAGAAGGCTCCGCCGGATGTCTCGCCGTTCACAGAAGCTCCACCTTATCCCGCAAATCCGGGTAATTCTTGATGACGTTTCGCGTATCGAAGAACTGCTTCGAGTTTTCGATGAGGGCTTCGTAATCGAAATCCCTGTGGTCAACCAGCAACAGAACGAGGTCGGCAGCGGCGGCGCGCGCGGGGGAAGCGTCAACCGCCGTAAGCCCGACCGGTTTCTTCAAGAGCGGACGGTAGTCACTCCGCTCGCCGCCGACGGTAAGGGAAGGCACATAGGGGTCGGCGTATTCGACATCGGCCCCTTCGTTAAGAAGCATCTCGATGATGCGTACCGCCGGGGAATTCCGCGCGTCGTTGATATTGGGCTTGAATGTCACGCCGAGCACCAGCACTTTCGCGTTCCTGATCGGAAGCCCCTGCTTGTTCAGCAGCTTGTGGATACGCAGCATCACCCACTCGGGCATACGCAGGTTGGTCTCGGCGGCGACCTCGATGAACCGCGTGTGGAAATCGAATTCCTTCGCTTTCCAGTAGAGATAATACGGGTCGACCGGTATGCAATGTCCACCGACACCGGGGCCGGGATAGAATGGCATAAAGCCGAACGGCTTGGTCTTCGCGGCCTCGACAGTCTCCCATATGCTGATGCCCATGCGGTTGCAGAGATAGGTCAGTTCGTAGATAAGGGCGATGTTCACGCTGCGGAACGTATTTTCGAGTAGCTTCACCATTTCCGCGACGGTTGGACACGATACCGGCACGACATTTTTCTCGCCGACCATCCGTCCGTAGATATGACAGGCTATTTCGGTCGACGCGTCGTTGATACCGCCGACAACCTTGGGAGTATTCGCGACGGTATAGTCTGCGCGCCCG
The DNA here is from genome assembly GCA_964608735.1 of uncultured Planctomycetota bacterium. Classification (GTDB taxonomy): domain Bacteria; phylum JAJVIF01; class JAJVIF01; order JAPKYR01; family CAZSPL01; genus CAZSPL01. The sequence continues at coordinate 4,651 of CAZSPL010000004.1, forward strand.
GGGTCGACGCGTTCGGGGCTGAATGCGACGAAATAATCTTCCCCCTCGTTCAGCCCGGCGTTGCGCAGTATCGGCAAAACGACTTCGACGGTCGTGCCCGGGTATGTCGTGGATTCGATGACGACGACATGTCCCTTGCGAAGCTGCCCGGCGATGGTCTCGCTCGCCTTGATGATGTAGGAGATATCGGGCTGCTTGTTTTTCGTGAACGGTGTGGGGACGCACACGAACAGCGCGTCGGCTTTGGCGAGGGACGCCGGGTCGGTTGTGAAGTCGAGGCGCCCGGCATCGATTTGCGCAGCGACCGCCTTGTCCGGCACATCCGATATGTGGCTCTTGCCGATTTTCAGATTCGCCACCGTATCGGTGGACACATCGTAGCCGACGACCGGGAAGCCGGCTTCGGCGAAGCATACGGCGAGCGGGAGGCCGACGTAGCCCACGCCAACGACGGCGATGCGTGTTTCGCCGGCATCGTCGCGGCGCTTGAATTCGGAGATGTATTTATCGCTGATATCGCTCATAAGTTATCCTCATCAAAGAGCTAATTATAACTCAGGTAAGGCCGTGTTTTACTGTTTGGAAGCTATTTTATCCGCGTTCGATGATTTCCCTTATTCATAGTATCAAAGTAATGTAGTTGAATTACGGAGGCTGAAAAATGAGATACCTTGGTTTAACGCTAATTATAATTGCATCCGCCTTGCTCCTTGGTTGTTCAAGCGGGGCTGACCTTCCATCGGCGCCGCGGGAAGATGTAAACCACTCCGCGTCGTCAACGAGCAGCCATTACACCTGGGGGCTGTTCAGATTCGAGGCCGACCTCGATGCCGGGACGCTCGATGTCACTCCCCTCAGGAGCGCGGAAATGCACCTGAATGCATTACCGTTCCTCGAACCCCCGCCCTTCGTGAACCTCAGCCTCGAAAGCCTTGAAATCAACGGCAATTTGATCGAGGCGGACATCGGGCTGAGGCATCCATTCCTTGGTATGAACGAATTCACCGGTATGGATGTCAACGGGATACTCATCTCCAACGGTACCATCGGCGGTTTCACGGATTCCGGGATAACCATACCTGGACCGGACGATATCCGACTGCTGAATGCCGACGGCTCATCGCGCTGGTGGAATCCTACGGAATTCCCGGTCAACGCGGGGATATTCGCCTACAATGACGGGGTTCTCGGCACCCCGGATTCCATCGCGGACTTTAACTCGACAGTCAATCCATACAAATATTACTGCGGTGATTTCAACAGCCCGGATGACCCGATGAGCGAAGTGGATCCCGAAGGGCGCGGCGTTTTCAGGGCGGGCGAGAAGAATGTGCGGCGGTATTCGATCGAAATGGGCGCCTCGGGGCTGGTTTTCAATTATGCCGTGGATGCGAACTGGGAGTTCCCCGCAGGCGATCCGCCATGGGTTGTTCCCGACTCGTTCGGACCGGCCGCGAACCGTCCCGAGCCGTGGTGGATCGACACCGAGGTTTCAAACAACACCCTCTTCAACGACGGGACCGTATCCGGCGGCGGGTTCAATCTGACCATGAACGTATATGACTGGTACAACGCTGAAATGAACACGGTTGACGTCGAGAGCCCCGGGAATTTCGCGGGTGTTTTCGATATCGCGCCCGATGGCGGCGGAGCCGGATACTCCGCGTATTACGTGGAAATCACATCGGTCACCCCGGCTTACGGGGAAATACCGGTTCTGATAACGGCGAAATGTGAAGAAACGGGATTCGGCGGGCTCCTGCCCGGCAAGAGCACGGCCGCGTACAAGGTGCTGTATCTCCCGGTAAGCCCGGAATCGGAACCGCTGCAGGCCGTCGCGACAGCCACCATCGAGCCGTATTTCGACGGTTTCGGGCCGGAAGGGACATCTGACGATCCGGTGCCGACCGAATGGTATCTGACACTCGACGCATCCGAATCGACCGGAAACATCACGGAATATCTGTGGGAGATGAATGGGGACGACCTGTTCGACGAAGCATCGGGCATGGTCGTATCGGCGGGATTCCCCGATACCGGTACACACGTGATAAAGCTCAAAGTGTCCGACGGGAGCGGGGAAAATATTCTCCAGTTATCCGGCAGTTATGAAGTTGTCCAGGGAACTTACGTCTGGGATGCATTCAGCGGCATATCGGACGGTTCAAGGGCCACTCCCTACACGACGATACTCGATGCCACCACCGCTGTCGGACAGGATGGGTATATCCTGGTGCGCGGCGATAACGGCACGGGCGGCCAGTGTACGTATTCCGACCTGCTTTATCTCACATCCGATAACCAGGGCACGCGTATTCAGGGCTACTACGGCGATTATGACACCGATGAGCCGCCGAACTTCACGGGCTATGTAGTCGCCGAAGGGCAGGACATAACCTTTGACGGCTTCGAGGCCACCGGCACGGCATATTACACATTCCCGCAGTTCAACAACCGCGCGAAGCTGGCCATGTACAACTCGGACAACGCACTTTTCAGGCATATCTACGTCCACGATGTCCCCGCGCCATGCCGGATCTTCTGGTGCTTCGAATACGGCGGCACTCCACCGGATGGCACGATGACCGTACAGAACTGCCTCGAAGTGCCGCTGGATACCCAGTACCACATCAAGAACGGGTGCCATGACGATTACGTCACCCCGGGGCCGACCATTGAGATACTCAACTCCACATTCGACAGGCTTTCCAACTCCACCGATAACCTGGGGCTGTACGTCTCTGGCTTATCCAACCTGACGATACGGAGTTGTATCTGGACGGATGTCGTCGGGGCGAATGTCTCAATGGCGGGCGGCTACATCAGATCGATCGGTGTGATAAAGGATGTCGATTACAACTGCGCGTCCGACACCCCGGCGCCCCCCGACGGCGGTACGCTCTATAGCAATATAACTCCCGGCATACACTGCACGACCTTGAATCCGCTGTACGTCGACCCGTACTCCGATCACCACCTGCAGACAGGCTCACCATGCATTGACTCGGGGGATACCACCTATTGCGGCAACGATACCGATGGTAGCATGAATGACATGGGCTGCTACGGCGGCCCCTATGGCGATTGGAATTTCGAGGATTAAGCAGGAAGGTTGAAAAAAAAGAATAGTTAAGCTTTAAACCGCCTTCGCAGGCGCTCGATGACTTCCTTCTCTTTCGCGCGGTCGCCCGAGCGGAGGGCGTCGATAAGCTCGACCATCACTTCACGCTTGTTGCGCAGGTAAATGTAGACACAGAAGAATACACCGCATGCGATGAGGAACTGCCAGAAGAATTTCGCGACGAAGAACGAAATAATAAACGCCGCGATTCCCAGGATGAGCGTAACCGTTTCATAGAGATTGGACCTGTCGAGCTTTTCGGGCTGCATCGCGCCCGCCTTGAGGGGGGCTCCGCATTTACGGCAGAATGCATCGGTCGCGGTGACATCGCACGCGCATATGGCGCACCTGATGGACGGCTCCGTGCGTTCCACAACCTTCAGGGGTTCGACGGGGGATGAAGCTTCTTTCACAATGCCGACCTTGTGCGGTGCGAAGCGCTTCTTGTGCTCCATGGATATCGCGGCCGACCAGTCGGAGGCAAACGCGCGGCAGTCGTCGCAATCGGCGAGATGCCGTATCACCTGCTCCCGTCCGGCATCATCGAGCGCGCCGTCGAGGAAGGCCGCGAGGGTTTCATCGGACGGGCATCCCGGTTTTTTTGAAACTCCATCCATTATCTGTAATTTCCATTCGACGCCGGTGATTCGAGCTTAACCCAGTCGGCGACAAAGCACCGGCAGTCATCGCAATCGGCGATATGCTTCAATATTTCCTCGCGCTCGTAAACATCGAGCGAGCCGTCGAGGAACGCCGCGAGGGTTTCCATCGACGGATGTTCGTCCCTTCGCTTGATATCGTTTACCCCGCCCATCATATCTCCTCCCCGTTTGACTCTTGCAGCCCCGCGGGGATATCGACCCCGGCGGCCGCCCGCAGTTTCTGCTTGAGCCGGAAGTGCCACACATCGATGGTCGAAACATTCGCGCCGAGGATCCGTCCCGCCTCGCGGCTCGTGAGCCCGTCGTAGTAGATGAGCTTCGCGAGCAGGCGGTCTTTCGGCTCCAGCACATCGAGCAGCGCTTCGAGTTCGGATCTATCATGCACAACCTTTTCAAGACCGTCGATATCCTCCACCATATAGGCGAAAGTTTTAAGGCGAATCTTACACTTTTCCCGATTATTTTTACGAATAAAATCGATGCAATCACGGTGAACTATCCGGGCGAGGTATGTCTTCACCGATGCGATCCCCCTGTATTCCCTGAGCCGCGAAGCGTTATCATCCCAGAGCGACGCCAGCGAATCCTGCACGCAGTCCTTCGCGTCCTCATCCGTCAGCCCGGCCTGGCGCGCGATGGCTTCAAGGAACGGCCCGTATTCCTTCACCACAAAATCCCAGGCCCCGGAATCCTTTTCGAGAAGCCTGTCGACAAGTTTCAAATCATCAGGAAACAAATGCTCGGCACATAAACCTTCCCTTCTAATAATCAACGCGTACAGTATAGTTTATTTCTTGTGGTCTATACCAAGCGCTTTCATTTTTTTATACAGGTGGCTCCGTTCGAGCCCGAGTTCCTCGGCGGTCTTTGAGATATTTCCATCGCATGCGTCGATCCGCCTCTCGATGACCCTCCTCTCGAAATCGGCCATGGCATCTTTCAAATCGGTATTGTCATATTCTACAAGGAATTCAGCGGGGGCCTTGGCGATCGATGTCTCCCCGATGGCATCGATGGCTTCCCGCCCGGTTATCTCATCGTCGCCGGCGGCGATTACGATTCGTTCGACCGCGTTGCGCAACTCGCGTATGTTCCCCGGCCAGGCATGCCGCTCGAACGCCTGTATCGCTTCGGGAGTGAATCTCCGAAGCTGGCGGTTGTTCTCATAGCAGAGCTGCCGCAGGAAATGCTCGGCAAGCGGGCGGATGTCATCGATATGATCCCTCAAAGGCGGCACTAATAACGGGAAGACATTAAGCCGGTAGAAAAGGTCGGAGCGGAATTCGCCCGTCTCGATATGTTTTTCGAGGTCCTGGTTCGTCGCGGCGATGATCCGCACGTTTACCTTGATGGTCTGCCGTCCCCCTACCCGTTCGAACTCCTGCTCCTCGATGACGCGCAGCACTTTGGCTTGCGCCGGGAGCGACATATCGCCGATTTCATCAAGGAAAATAGTGCCGCCGTCGGCGAGCTCGAATTTCCCCGGGACAGCGGCTACCGCGCCGGTGAAGGCTCCTTTCTCGTGCCCGAACAGCTCGCTCTCGATGAGTTCCCTCGGTATCGCCGCGCAGTTTACCTTGATGAACGGCGCGTTGGCGCGCTCGCTTCGGCGATGGATTTCGCGCGCGACTACTTCCTTGCCGGTGCCGTTCTCGCCGCGTATCAGCACCCTCGCGGTTGTGGGCGCGACCTGCGCTATCTTGGCGCGGACTTCCTCGAGCGGCATGCTCGCGCCCACAAGCTGGAACTTCTCGCCGAGCTGTCCCTTGAGGTCGATGTTCTCGCGCTCGAGGCTCGACAGTTTCATCGCGTTGCGCGTGATGATGAGAAGCTTATCGAGGCTGAGCGGTTTTTCGAGGAAATCGAACGCCCCGAGCCGCGTGGCTTTGACGGCGGTCTCTATGGTTCCGTGCCCGCTCATCATGACGACGGGAAGCATCGGCTTGACCTTCTTCAAGCGGCTCAGCACCTCGAGGCCGTCGATTCCCGGAAGCCAGATGTCGAGCAGGATGAGGTTGAACTCCCCGGTCAGCGCCGCATGCAGGCCCTCCGGGCCGTCCGCTGCGGATGCTATCACATAGCCTTCATCCTTCAGGACATTCCCAAGCGTGCCGCGGATGTTTTCTTCGTCATCGATTATGAGTATTCGTTTCTCGCTCGACATCAGACCCTCAATTCGATATGGAATGTTGTCCCCGACCCTTTCTTCGATTCAAGCCACAGGCGTCCGCCATGGTCGTTCACGATGCTCAGCGCTATGGCCAGCCCCAGGCCCGTGCCACCGCGCTTCGTGGTGAAATAGGGATTGAACGCCTGCCGCATTTCATCCTCGTTCATCCCGGTGCCGTCATCCTCAACCATTACCTCGACTCTTTCGCGCCGCGGATAATATTTCGTACCTACCCTGATTTTTCCCTTACCGTCGATGGCTTCGATGGCGTTCTTTATGAGGTTGATAAGCACCTGGCGTATCTGCTCGCGGTCGAGTTTCACCGCGGGAAGCCGTTTGTCGAAGTCGGTGATTATCTTAATGCCGGGTGAGCCGCCGTGCATGCGCGCGACCGTCCGGACGATTTCGTTCAGATCGGATTCTTCCATGAGCGGCTTTGGAAGTTTCGCGAAAGCGGAGAATTCATCGGCGAGACGCCTGAGCCGGTCGACTTCTTCGAGCACGGTTTTGCCATCCTGCTTGAGGCGTTCGCCGAAATCCGCGCTTCCGCGCTCGTAGTTTTTCATCAGGCTCTGCACGGACAACTGGATGGGCGAAAGCGGGTTCTTGATCTCATGCGCGAGGCGGCGGGCGACTTCGCGCCACGCCGCTATCTTCTCTGCGTGAAGCAGCCTGCGGGTATTTTCATCGAGGTCGCGCGCCATGCGGTTGAAGCCTTCCACGAGGGTTTCTATCTCGTCGTGGCTTCGCACCGAGATTTCCCCCTTGAGGTTGCCCTTGCTTAAATCGTCGACGGCATTCGTCAGGCGCCTTATCGGGATTGTTATCCCCCTCGCGATGAGCGCCGCGATGATGAAAAGAGCCAGAACCATTATGAAAATGTATGTGTAAATCTGTTTCTTGATACGGTATCCGGCGTCGCGCAATACCGCCCGGGGAACATAGAGCTTGAGCTTCAGGTCGGTGCCCTGCACGACTTCGGACAGGTCCAGTTCTCCCTGGGAATAATCGGTCTCCGAAAATGCTTCGCGGTCGTCGATGGTCGAAAGAATCACCTTCCCGTCGGAAGTCAGGATCTCGATCGGCGACGACGAAATCTGCGACAGCTTCTCGACGAACGGCTGGCCGAGTTTCCAGCCCATCCAGATGGCGCCGACTATTTCGGTGTCGTAATATACGGGAACGAAATTTTCACTCAGGATGACATTCTCGCCGGATATCTCGAGGTAGCGGAGCGACTGCACGCTTTCTCCGGCGAGCGCGCGGGAAACGAGTTCTACAGTCTCGCGGCCGTATATATCCGGCGACTGGTTATACTCGGTCTCATCGCCGCCGTTGGCGACAATCCACCCGGAATAGTCGAAGAATATCAGGACATCGAACCCGCCGACTTCCTTGTCATAGCCCGCCTTGTTGACGAGGTCGCGATGCCGGGTGGTGGTTCCCTGCTTTAGGAGCTTAAGTCCCAGCTGGGTTTCCTTCTCGTTTGCGAGGCGCTGAAGCTGCGAGCCTCCGCGGCTGACCAGGTCGCCGACTTCGCTTCGAACCCCTTCGCGGATACCGGTCAACCTCTCGGTCAATATGGTGTTGAGGCTTGCTTCTATTCCGACGGTTACCGTGCGCAGGTAGAAATAGCTCGCCGCCACGAGGGCGATGAGGAAGGGGACCAGTATCTTGAGAAATATCCCGACGCGCATAAAGGTGGACCATCCCGCGCAATGCCGTTACATACGGCTCAGATTATCCCAGAGACAGGCGGTAAAAGTCTATTTCACCCCACATGCCCAGCGACGGCGCGAGGAAACCTTCCCCGGTCACGACCAGCCGCTGCGGGCGAAGTATCGGCAGGTAGAAATTCTTCGATGTGTCCCCCGCGTTCGCGATGTTGCCGAGCGCGTCGCTTCCGAAGCCCCATTCACGCGCGAGCTTCACGACTTTGGACGGCGCGGGTTCGCTCACCGTCGATACCGGGAACGGCATCAGGAGGATACCGGCGTTGATGCGGCTTCCCGATGTCCCAAAATTCGGCACCGTCAACGTGGAGACCGTGAATCCGAGCGGCTTGAGGTTATTGGCGATCTTCTCGGCCATAAGCCCGGCGCGGCCGTCCCCCTGGGGGTACGCAATCTTCAAAGGTGTAAGCACGAGGTCGCCATAGTCGACAAGCGCTGTTTTCGCCATCTCCACTCGCGTGCGGTAATCGGTGCGGGCGACATCAGCCGGGAGCGTATATGTGCTCAATGCCGCGCCGCCGAGGGTGACATCAGCCAACCCGCGATGATCGATCGCCATGCGTATCGCCTTTCTCACAGCGGGTTCATTCAACGGCGGTACGGCGGGGTCGAGCAGAAGTATGTATTCGAGCATCGCGCCCGCTTCCGCGGAGCGCTCATAGAGCGTGATGTCATTCTGATATTGCAGGTAGTATGCCGGGGGGACTTCGAGCAGGTCCACTGCGCCGACGGAGAAATCGAGATGCGCCTGCTCGTTTCCACCCGTCTTCAGGACAATCGAGTCGAGCCACGGCTTACCGAATGGGAACCCGGGCTGCGGCGTGAGGGTGATCTTCCCGGTGGATGCGGCAAACGCGAACGGCCCGCTCGTCACCGGGGCGTTGAAATAATTGCCCCCCATGCTTTCATACCGGGCTTTCGAGATTATCCCGGTGGCTGGATTGCTGAGGGCTTCGAGCAGATTGAGGGTTCCTTCCGGCGATATGAGGTGAAATACCAGCGTATCGGATGACTCCGCGCGAATGCCGCTTATCGCGTCGGTGCTCCCGTCGATGTATTCATCGATGCCCTCTATCACGGAGAAGCCGTCGCGCAAATCCGCCCGCCCGCCGATAGCCCTCACGATGGTGAACTTGCAGTCTTCGGCGCTGATTGCCGAACCGTTCGAGAATGATGCGTCGCGGATGACTATCCGCAGATCGCCGTCGAACCAGTTCAGTTCGAAATCCTCGCAGAGGTATGGCTGCGGCATGCCGTCGCCGCCGAGTTGGAAGAGCGTGATGTAGCAGGCGCGCGCGATATCGATGTCGGCGGGGGAATTCGCCTTGAGCGGGTCCGCGCTGGGCCGGTCATCCATGAGAAGGCACACCGCGCTTCCCCCGGAGCGTGGAAGCGGTGCCGCGATGAGCGTCACGGCGGCGAGCGAGAAAAACATCAGCAGGCATATGATTCGAAATGTTTTATTCATCGTTGAACTACCCGTCATCAGAATACAACTCTCCTCTCGGTACCGGAAGCTATCAGCAGCCCCGGTTCGCTCTCCCCGTCGCCGTTGAAATCGCCGAACGCGACATCGAGGATAGTCCCATCGAATACTGGGGATTCCTCGGCGAACACAACCCGTCCGCCGCTTATATGGTAATACTCGAGGCTGTCGACGGCCACATCCCGCCCGGTTGTGACGAGCTCGTCGTAGCCGTCGCCGTCTATATCGAAGCTCCACAGCCCCATGCCGGTCAGCACACCGGTGTTCTTCCATTCCCCCGATTCATTTAGCCACAGCAGAAGGTGCGAATCCTGCATCGCCGTTTCGATTCCGGCCGTCGTGTCGAGATCCGCATTCAGCATGAATGAGAATTTGACCGGCATGCTTAATTCTGACGAACCGCCGCCGGGAGTCCGGGCGCTCGGATTTGCGGCGAACATATGATACGCTGCGTCGGGCCGGGCGAGGATGACCGATGATTTCCGGTTGTAGTAGCCTGCCGGGACACTGTCGATATTCTGCATGCTCGTGAAACCCCCGCCGGCGAGTTTGCATACGGTGGTGGATTCATCGCGCGGGCCCCTGCGATAGAAATAAACTCCATCCGCTAATTTGATGGCACACAGGTAACCCACATCGCCGGGATTGAAATCGGATGAATCCTGCGTCGCGTGATGCGAGTACACCGGTTCGAGGAATGCCCCGTTCAGCCTGTAGACATTCAGCGCCCGGCTACCCGCGACGACAAGTTCGTCGTCGCCGTCCGAATCGACATCAAGCGATTCAATGGCATATACATCCGACGGCAGCAACGCTTCATGCGAATACCATCCGCGGCCGCTGTCATCGGCGCTCGTCACGCGCTTGACGAAAATCCATCCGCCGCTGTAGCTTATGCCGCCGACTACGGGTTTCCCTTTCGGCGGCGTGACCGTGAAGAGCACCATCGGTTCGCCGGTGATGGAATCGGACCTCATCAACGCGCAAGCGAAGGTCGGAATACGGCCGCGCGCATCGCCCTGGATGGTGTAGATCCAGTTCGAATTCCTGACCGATATCGGCTTGTACCCGGTATCAGACTGGATCTCGTCGGCGAGGGCGATGAAGAGCTGAGCGTCATCGCTGGCCATGTAATCGGGAACGATGTATTCGATGCCGGCTTCTTCACGGATATTCACCGCGCCGTACATCAGGTCGGGCATCTTGCCGCTGATTATCCTGCCGTGAGAGAAATCGCTCTCGACACGGTCTATCTGTATGATGGTTTTTTCGCCGGAGACGGGATGCGTGATCTCGAACTGCATGCCGGTCACCACGCCGTTTGCGGAACCGACATTGAGGAACACGCCTTCCTGCTCGGTCGACAGAACATGACCGGAGATTATCGGGTCGGCGGCGGTGATGACCCTTGAAATCTCATGGGCGAGGATTTTACTGAACGCCGGGTCACCGGGGAACCGGAGTTCGGCAGCTGATACGGAGTTGAAGAAAACCGCGAGGAATATTGCCGACACACACACCGGGCCAATCGCGATGCGGCATATCCACGGGATGGTTAAACCCGGTGGTGGTGCGCTGCATTTTTCCCGGCGGTTTTTCATAATTCTCCGTAGCGCCGACAGATACAATTTATCTATTCGCGAGACAAAATGTCCCTGTACCACTTGATATTAAAAATGAAATAGCTTTTAATACTGTCTGATTATAGGAGATGCCCCCCAGGGAGGCAAACCGCCTTCGGGGCAATAATTAGTTCTGGTTGAACCTGAAACAGGATGGCCATTCATTGTGCATAGCTGTTATGCTACACTGTATGCATTGTGTTCCGGGATTTTGGTGTTTGAATCCTACATAGGTGGTGCACCATGTACGACCCCCTGATGCCGGTGCCTGGCGGCTCGGAGGAGTCTATTCCATGCTTCGTCTCCCACTCGTACCTCGAGGAGAAATTCGATAATCCTCTCGAAGCCATCCGGCGCGTCATCGAGGGGAAATTCGGATTCAAGATGATCACGTCATCGACTTTCCGCGGGCATGACGACGCCCGCGACAGAATCGTCCAGTCCATCCGCGACTCCGCCCTCGTGATCGTTGTCCTCGACGACCTCAAGCCAAATGTAACATTCGAGTTCGGTATCGCATCAGCCTCGGACAAGGTCACCGTCCTTGTGAAAGAAGAACAGAGCGAGATCGACATAAGCCAGTTCTTCCCCGAGGGGCGCGATGACCTCGGGCGCGGCAAGCAGGTGGGAGCGATCGGCGCGGAATTCTTCATCAACTACAAGTCGGGTGAGGATGACCGCCTCGTCGCCAAGATGACCAGGGAGATAATCCTGCACCGGGAATCCATCTCCGAGACCGTCCGCCGCCTCGGCAAACCGATACCGCTGACCCTTTACCTGCAGTTCCTGAGTTACCTCGACGGGTTCGAAAAGAAATCGATACTTAACGAAGCGCTCTCCGTTTATCCCGAGAACGACCAGTTGTGGCAGATCTCGGGTAACATCAAGATACAGGACCGTGATTTCGAAGGGGCGTATGACGACTACGACAAGGCCATCGAGATCAACCCCGACAACCCGCAGTTATTCCTCAACCGCGGGGCGATTTTCTTCGACACCGGCGAATTCGACCGCGCGCTCGATGACTTCAATCGTGTCATCACGCTGAAACCCAATCAGCCCGACGCGCACTTCAACAAGGGGAACATCCTTCTGTTCACCGATGAGTACGAGGAAGCGTTCGAGGAATATGAGCGAGCCGTCGACCTCAAACCCGATTTCACCATGGCCCTCAACAACATGTCCAACCTCATGAACCGCATGGGACGATACGACAGGGCCATCGAATACATCGACAGATGCATCAGGTATGATCCCGAGTATCCGTTCCCATACCTGAATCTCGCCATCAGCTACGCCAACAAGCGTCGCGACAGGCGGGAAATCGTGAAGCTGCTGCGGAAGGCCGAAGCTCTCTGCAGGAAGAATGTCGAGATCGACAGGGAGACAAGAAAATCGACATACTGCCTGTTCTGCATCTACACGATTGTCGGACTTCGCGACCTCGCGATCAAATATCTCAGAAAATGCGCGGAGTTCGGCATGCCGCTCAAGAGCTGGCAGGTGCTCGACAGGATAGACAATCCGCGGCTGCGTAACGATCCGGAAGTACGCGAGATCGTAATGAATTGTGCATAGATGTGATGGTTTTGATTCGAAATTACTCCCCCCGCGAAGGGGGGATTCTATTTTGGATGTAACAAGACTGTAAAGGCTGAACCGGATATATGCGGTTGTCATCGAAAATGTTGGATAATGTCCCCCGCGATGAAACATGGATGCCCTGATGTTACTATGTCCCCGGAACCGGCATGGATGCAAGCCTTAAAATAGAAATCAAGAACGCGATAGTCATCGGAATAATCGCCGTGGTAATCGGGCTCGTGGTGAACACCGCTCGTACGCCGCTGCTCAACCAGCTTGTCGCGAAAGGCGTGGTGCGTTCGGCTACCGCGGATAAGCTTCTCGGCGTGAACCTCATCGACGACTGGTCTCACAAAGGCTGGCCGAATTCAGAGGGTTCGACTGAGCCGGCTGACGGCGGGGAGCGCATATCATGGGGGCGTATCCCGTTCGTCGATGCAAAGAGCCTGTTTGAATCGGGCGAAGCGCTTTTCTTCGACGCGAGGGTTCCGGAAGAATATGCCAAGGGGCATATCAAAGGGGCCCGGTCATTGCCGTTCAACGATTTCTATGCGTACTTCGATCGATACAGCGCCGGGCTACCCCTTGACGCGCGCATTGTCATATATTGCGAGGGCGGGGATTGCGACCAGTCAAAGGCGGTCGCGGACGGCCTCGTCGTGGAAAAATATACCGATGTGGACATCTACGAAGGCGGCTACGAGGAATGGGCCGGCCTGAATATGCCCATCGAGTCGGGGGGTGGTGAGTAGTGGCGGCATCATCCGCGACAGACAACGCCCCGACGAAATGGGAGAGATTCATCTACCACTTCTGCCGTATCATCCTCGGCCTGCTTTTCATCGTAGCTTCATATGACAAGATACTCATGCCGTGGCAGTTCGGCCGGGCTATTTTCGTTTACCAGATGCTGCCCGGGTATCTCATCAGCCCACTCACGATAGTGATGCCGTGGGTCGAACTCATATGCGGGCTGCTGCTCGTCATTGGTTGGAAAGTCAGGCCCGCGGCGATTCTCATCGCGTTGTTGAACCTCGTTTTCATCATCGCGATTGCATCGGTC
>CAZSPL010000004.1:18101-52699 GCA_964608735.1 uncultured Planctomycetota bacterium
TTCCGGGGTATGGATATCGACTGCGGATGCGGCCTCGATGTCGGCCCGCTCGCCGCGCTGGTCGGCACGCAGGCGGACGGCTGGGCGTTGGTGAGGGATGTCATCATCATGCTGATGGTAGTGGCGACATACCTTGGCGCGAGGCCGACTTCATCAAAGAAAAACTGAGATTATTTCCGCGGAGGGAAGTGAATATTCAATGAATCGCAATGGCGGCATCGCCATTTTTTATTTTCAAGCCGGATTTCCATGGCGGGAATCCCGCAGTGGAAGCAGATATACGGCATTTCGATAACGCTTTCCTCTACCGGATGCCGCTCCGCGCGCACGAGAAAGTTGCCGTTCCGCGTCGGGTCTAACCTCAGCGCCCTGAACAAACGCAAAAATGGGAATCGAAGCGATGCCGGCATCCATGTGAATCCCCCAGGATATATTGTGAGCGTCTTGACATGGAAACCGAACCGCCCCATCAATCCGCGGATGCCATCGGGAGTGAAGCGCTGGTTGTGAGCATCGGGAGAGGGGATGAACAGCGTCGCGGGAAATCTGAATTTAGTCGCGAGCCTGAAGAGGCGGTCATCGAACGACCTGCAATCCGGGACCGAGAAATAGAATATGCCATCGGGCTTCAGCACGCGGCTGATTTCGGAAAGAACGGTTTCGGGATTCAAGGTGTGTTCCAGCACGAAATTCAGCGCGATGAGGTTGAATTCACCATCGGCGAATGGAAGTTTCTCCATGTCGCCCGTGGTCCTTTCTACGTTTGGCGGGTCGTCGATGCCGGCAACCGGTTTGACATCGAGCGCGACTATGCGGCATTCCGGGAACCGGCTGTATGCGAAGCTCCCCTTGCCGGCGCCCCCGTCGAGCACGGAAATCTTGCCGCCGAGTTCGCGGATGATTCCATCGATTGTCGGGATATCGTCGCGCATGGGGGAATTATATAACATAAAAAAGTAGGGACAGTCACGAATGGCGCTTTTTTTAATAGCGTATATTTATTAAGCTCCGGGTGGCACCCCTTTACCGCGCTTGCTGCATGCGCTTGAAGCCTCAGTGATGTACATTGCGCGGGAAAGGGGTGATGTATCGAGCGCCCGGGCAGCCACCCCTTTCCCGCGCAAAAGCCTTTGTTGATGAGTCGAGAACATATTGTAAGCGCGGTAAAGGGGTGCCACCCGGATTCTTCTGATAGAATGAATTAAGGCTTAAATAGCACCATTCGTGACTTCATAAACCCCGCTGTAACCGAATAAGAGAAGCCTTAAATAGCACTATTCGTGACTGTCCCTACTTTTTTCAGAAGTTGAACGATAGCACCATCGAGCGGGTGATGAGGTGCCAGCCGTCGACAAGTATAAATAGAAGCAACTTGAACGGCAGGCTTATGATGATGGGTGGAAGCATCAACATGCCCATGCTCATGAGCGTCGATGCGACAACCATGTCGATTATTAAAAACGGTATGTAGATAACGAATCCCATCTGGAACGCGGTCTTCAATTCGCTGATGATGAACGCCGGGATGAGCACCCACGTGGGGACATCATCCTTGGCGACGGGCGTCTTCATGCCCGCGATGTCGACGAACAAGGCGAGGTCGCGCTTGCGTGTCTGTTTGAAGAGGAATTCCCTCAGCGGTTGTTCGGCTTTGGAAAGGCCCTGCTCGAATGTAATCTCGCCTTTTAAGTAAGGCTGAAGCGCCTGCTCGTTCATGTCGGTGAGCACCGGCGACATCACGAAAAACGTAAGGAACAGCGCCAGCCCGATGAGCACCTGGTTCGGCGGCATCTGCTGTGTGCCAAGCGCCGAGCGGGTCAGGGACAGTACGATGATGATCCTCGTGAACGAAGTCATCATTATGAGAATGCTCGGCGCGAGCGTGAGCAGGGTGAGTATGAAGAGTATCTGCAGACCCGTGGAAACATCGGCGGGATTGTTCGCGTCCCCCACGCCTATCTCAATGCGCGGCACCGGTATCTGCTGCGCGAAGGCGACCCCGGTAAGCACGAGCGGCATCACGAGATACGCTATCACGATTATCATGATGAGTCTGCGATGCGCCCGCATGAATTTGCGTATACGTTTCATTTCATTGCTCCGCGAACACCTTATCCCATCCCGGCCCGAGCGCATATATCGCAATGAGCAAGGGCGCGAATGCATCCTGCTTCTTTTCGAGCAGCCTGGCGAGCATGCGAACGCGGTCGACATCCGCCGAGAGGCAGGCTTCGGCGAGCGGTCCCTGGATAAGGCCGCGCAAGAATTCCGACTGCTCAACAGCCCATCTCTCGATATCGGCGGCGACGCATTCGACGAACTTGTCCGCCCTCCGTGCGCCCTGCGCGGCTTGTTCGAGGCCGGTCTTGAAGTGCGCGTACTCCACGCCGCCGTATCCAAGCTGGCCGATGCTTACCTGGTCGATGACGTCATCGAGGCCCGGCGCGCCTTCCTCATCGGTATGCATGACCATCTCGATCTCCGGCGCATAAAATTCGCGCACCATCCTGTCGAGGTCCGACATCAGCAAACCGGTTATCATGTCGTCGCTGAGTTCCAGCATGGTCAATCCTTGAAACGGTTGCCGTACTTCACGACATACAGCGCCACCAGCACCGGGGGCGGGTCATCGGCCCCGAGGTTCAGTTCATCCGCGAGCTGCATCACGATATCCGCGCGCGAGGTTCCGATGCCGCTTCCGATTCTATCCCTCACCAGGCTCTTTAGATAATCGACATGTTCGTCGATGTATTTTTCGAGCGCGTCTTCCTGCGAATCCAGGAAACCGTCGGCGACCGGCTTAAACGCGAGCACCTTCTCGACTTCCGCTTTGCGCTCGGAGACTTCCATCGTCATGTCGGAGTCGGGCTGCTGGAAAAGGTATCCGCCCTTCTTCGCGAGTTCGGGCGTGCGTCCGACAAGGTCGTTCCACAGCTCGCCAAGTTCCTCGGCGAAGAAATCCTTCATCGCTTCACGGAAGTTTCCCTTCAGCCAACGGGTTACATTTTCTTTTTCAGGTTCCAGCTCGAACCATCCTTTCCGACTAATCCATGTCCTTGTCGGACACCTTCAAGGCCTGTATCTTGTCCTTGAGGCTGTCCAGGGTCGTGTTGAATTTTTTCTGCTTATCCTCGAAACCGGTCTCATCCTTGCGAGTCAGCATCGTATCGAACGCTTTTTTAAACGGGTGATACTTCGCCGGGTCCCGGGCATCGAGGGTTTTTATCATCTCGCTGACTTCCGCGGCGTCGGTTATTTCCGCAAGCAGCCGCATCCCGCCTTCAGCGATGCCTACGACGAGCAGGCGGTCGACGAGCTTGATGACCTGCACGCTTTTCGTCGGGGCGATTGGCAGGGTCGCCACGATGCGGAATTCATCAATCCCGCGCCCGAGTACCGCGCCGCGCATCAGCGGCTTGACAACGAAGCGGAATATCGCCCAGAAGATGACCACCACCAGCACGAGCGCGACGAAGATGTTCATCACGCCGTATGCCGGCAAATTTTCATCCTGCAGCGAGAGGTAGTCCTCGCGAGTACGGACATCCTGCGCGAAGGGGTCTTCGATATCCGCGCCGAAATCGGCCGGCGCGGCTTCTTCGCCGGAATCGGCGGGCGGCGATGCGGTGTCCGCGGGCTGGGCATAAACGCATGAGGGAAATGCGAGCGCGGCGGACATTATCACCGGGATAATAATTCCGCCCGCGAACTTGAGGATATCCATCCAACGTGCCATATCGATGCGCATATATTAGCGTATGGGTTATTGCGCGGCAAGGAGCGGGGCGATGTATCCCGCGGCGCTTGCCTGAAATCGCCGGTTGTTAAGCTTTATGTGGGTCTGAAAAGAAAAAAGACTATTTCAATCGTTCGAGCCGTTCCTTCGGTGAGATGATGGATGTAATCCTCACGCCGAAATTCTCATCTATCACAACCACTTCCCCCTGGGCGAAGAGCCTTCCGTTCACCATAAGGTCGACCGGTTCTCCGGCGAGCTTGTCGAGTTCAAGAAGGCTTCCGGGTACGAAGTCGAGTATCTCCCGTATGGTGAGCTTCTTGCGCCCGAGCTCGACGCTCACGGTGAGCGGCACATCGAGAAGCAAATCAATATGCGCCGCGTACCCGGTGGCGGCATCACCCTCGAATTCCTGGAATACCGCTTTCTCCACCTCGAGTGCGGCTTTGCCCTTAGCCTTCGACGCGGCTTCGGGGGCGGCCTGCGCGGCAATGCCCTTCGAATACTCCGGATGAATCATAGCCAGTTCATTCGCCGGTTTTTCCGGGAGCACGAGGATGTATTTGCCTTCCGTGCCGTTGACGGTGAGCTGATACCGCCAGATGAGCAGGTTATCCCCGGCAAATCCATCGGCGGCGGTGAGCGATGCCGCGACGTCTCCCTCGAGGAGGGTCGCATCGCCCACTGTTTTTATATCCTGCCCGGTCATCTCTCCGAGGCCGGTCGCCCATGCCCCGAGCAGGTTCCCGCCGACTTCCTTGAGAGCGCCGAGTTGGGCTTCTTCGAGGACGGCGGACGGTTCGCCTGCGCCCATCATTTTAGAGGCGATCAGCGATGCCAGGGGCAGGGAGATAAGATGGCCGGTGGGAATATCGGCGCCCGCATTGAGTCGCCCGATAAAACCGAACCAT
This sequence comes from uncultured Planctomycetota bacterium, assembly GCA_964608735.1. Classification (GTDB taxonomy): domain Bacteria; phylum JAJVIF01; class JAJVIF01; order JAPKYR01; family CAZSPL01; genus CAZSPL01. The sequence continues at coordinate 22,749 of CAZSPL010000004.1, forward strand.
TCACCCGGCAGTTTCGCCGCCGCATCCGCCGCCTGGACGATCTCATCACCTTCAACCGTGACCTTCACTTCCATCCCGGTCAGCGTGGCAAAGATATTGTTTATATGCGCGGCGAAGCCTTCACGGTATTTCTCCTGAATGTCCGCATCGGCACCACCACCCGGCGGCGGCGGCGCACCGGATCCTTCAAGAAGGTTATTGATATCTTCCTGGGAAACGCCCATTCATGCTGCTCCCTCTTGCACTGGTTCCGACGCCTTCTCATCCTCGTATTCCTGCGGCAGAACCCCTGTAATCTGGATACCATTATGTTTGCCGACAAGCCCGACCCTTGCCTTGAATTTCGGGCGGCTTATGCCGTCTATATAAACATTGATATCATCGGTGGTTTTCGTGGATAACGGGATAACATCACCCGGCTCGAGCTTCAGAAGCTGCTCGATCCTGAATTCGCTCCTGCCGATATCAGCCACGGCTTCAACATCGACTTTGCCGATTGTATCAGTCATCAGCTGCTTGAAAGCCTGTTCCTCGCTCGAGCCGCTCTGCTTGGCGAGGAGGAAATCGGTCGACAATGCCGTCAGGATCGGCTCAACCACGACATAGGGAAAGCATATGCCTATCATCCCGGAATTATCGGAGACTTTCATCTCAATGGATGTAAGCAGCACCATGTCGGACGGCGGCACCACCTGGACGAACTGCGGATTGTTCTCGAGGTTTTCGAGCTTCGGGGAAATTTCCACGACCCCCGTCATCGATTGCCTGAGGATACGGAGCCCGTCGGATATTATCCCGGAAATGAGGACCTCCTCGATTTCCGTCAGCGCCCTGATCACCATCGAACCCGCGCCCTTGTTGCCCAGCATTTTTTCGAGTACATAGAATGCCGTAGGGGTTGTCATCTCGAAGATGGCATGCCCGTCGAGTGGCGCCATGGAGAAGATGCCGATAACGGACGGGTCCGAGATCGACATGAGGAATTCGCCATAGGTCAACTGGTCGATGGAGACCACCTGCAGGTTTACGAGGCTGCGAAGTTTCGCACTGAGGGCCGTTCCGAATGACCTGCCGAAGTTCTCCATTATCATGTTAATGGTGCGAACCTGCTGCTTGGAGAATTTATCCGGGCGGCGGAAATCGTACGGCTTCACAATCCTCGGGGATTCAGACACCGCGTCGTCCCTGGAATCGGCCGGTTTCTCAGGGCCTCCAGCATCAAAGGCGCTCAACAGAGCATCGATTTCCTGTTGCGACAGTATTTCAGCCATAGCAAATCACGCCGGTGGGGCCGGCATTCTCATACGTATTATTTCGGCCCGGCAGGCTGATGATGAAGCCTGAAAGTGATTTAATATCATGTAATTAAATATCATCACTCATAATAACCGTCAAGCCGCGTCATAGCAATGGGACAGGGGCTTGAGGGACGACATTGAAAAAAAGCCGCCAACACGGCGGCTTGAAATGTCATTTGTTGCCCGTCGGCCCGGAAGCGGCTTTACTGCGCCACGAACGTGTTGAAATGCACGGCGAGAACCTTGCCGGATTCGAGATGCGCGTTGATCGCATCGGCGACATCTTTCGCGATAGCATCCCTACCCCTTGAATTACATACCTTGTCCCATTGCAGCCCGCTCATCGTGCCGTCGATAATGGATATAAGCCTCGGGAGCTGCACCGCGATCTCCGAGCGCACCTTCTCATTGTCGAGTTCGAGCACGAAGCCGTACTTCAGGTACACGTAATCATATTTCTCGGATGGCGCGAGGTTGACAACCGACGCCGGGAAATCGGTCATGAATATATTTGTCGAAGGGGTATCCTCTTCACTTCCCCGCCTCGAAGAATGCGTGCTCCTGCTGGTGCGTTCGGGCGTAGCTTCAGCCTCGGTCGTGCCGTCCTGCGTGCCGCCTTCGACCGCTTCCGTATCGCTTCCCTCAGGGCTTGCCTGGGTGGAGGGGGCAAACACGAAATATCCCACCGCCGCGAGGATCAGCACCACAACCAATCCCCCGGCAATGAGGATGGCTTTCTTCGGCAGTCCTTTTTTTGCGGGCGCCTCCGGTTTCTCTTCCTCGGCTTTCGGCTCCTGGGCCTTCGCCGGACGTTCCTTTCCTTTATCTTCGTCCATTACTGACCACACTCCTCAAACAGGGTCATTCGCCCTCATCCATGATTACACCACTATATGCGCCCGGGCTTTCCAGGCCCATGAGGGTATTAGCCCTGTCCTCGCGCCTGAGCGCGGCTTTATCATTTTCGCCGAGCAGGATAATGATATCCACCCGGCGGTTCTTTGCCTTGTTTTCCGATGTCGTATTCGGTGCCACCGGGTGATACATGCTATATCCCGCGGCAGAAAGCCTTGTCGGATCGATGCCGATATCCTCGATGAAATAATGGATGATCGCAGTGGCGCGCGCCGTGGAAAGTTCCCAGTTGGATGGGAACTGCGGCGTACTTATCGGCCAGTCGTCGGTATGCCCCTCGACAAGTACCGGGTTCGACATGCTTGCTATTTCGTCGCCGACAACTCTCAAAATAGGGAAAGCCTCGGGCTTGATTTCTGCCTTTCCGAGATCGAAGAGCGCCTTGTCGGTGAACCGGATCCGCAGACCGCGCTGGTCGAGGACCGTCTCCACGCTGTCCTGCATCTGCTCTTCCTCGGCTTTTTCATCTATTTTTTCCTTGAATTCCGAAATCTGGCTTTTCACCTCGACCGCCTGGGCCGGAATAATGGCCTGCTGCGGGACATCCCCCATATTAAGCACCATCGGCCCGCCGGAGAGAACACCCAGCGCTCCCTGCAACTCGACGATGACTTCCCTGAAACGAACCACATCGAGGGTCGAAAACGAGAAAAGGAGCACGAAAAAACACAGCAGGAGGGACATCATATCGCCGTATGTGATCATCCATAACGGCGCTCCCCCGGGTCCACTTTCAGCTTTCTTTTTTCTCTTGCTCCCCGCCATATCAGGATTCCTCCTGTGCCGGGGCCAACCGCATCTTCGGGGCGAAGAACGAGCGCAGTTTCTCCTGGACTATGCGCGGGTTCTCGCCGTTCTGGATAGCGAGCACGCCTTCGACGATTACCTGCCTGAACAGCATCTCCTCGCCGCTTCGCACACCGAGTTTCCCGGCCATCGGCAGGAAAATGAAGTTGGCGAGAAGAGCGCCGTAGAATGTGGTGATGAGGGCCACCGCCATACCGGAACCGATGGAGTTGGGGTCGTCGAGATTGGCGAGCATCTGTATAAGGCCGATGAGGGTACCGATCATCCCGAACGCGGGCGCGAAGGTCCCGAGCGATTCCATGACGGCCTTTCCGAGGCGATGCCGGTCCTCGAGGAACGTCAGCTCGATTTCGAGTATATCCCTCACGAGATCCGGGTCGGTACCGTCCACGACAAGCTGTATGCCCTTCTTGAGAAATTCATCCTTCAGGTCGTTGGCCTCGTCTTCCAGCGTGAGAAGCCCCTCCCTTCTCGCTTTCTCGGCGAAACTGACCATTGTGCCGATCATCTCGTTGGGATTCTGGTGTTGGTTGGAGAAGACATTCTTGATCACCTTCGACGTGCCAAGAACTTGTGACAGCGGGAAGTTGACGAGCAGTGCCGCGGAACTCCCGCCGATAACGATGAGCATACTCGGTACATCGAAAAAGAGCAGCAGGCCGGCAACCCCTTGTCCGCCCGAGGCCATACCCCAGACGATCAAGCCGGTTCCGGCGATTATTCCTATGATGGTTGCGAGATCCATTCTTTGTTTCTCTCCGAAAATGTGTTTGCGTTAGCTTCCGGAAACCACGCGCACCATCTCGAAAACGCTTCTTCGATACTGGATGATCCTCTTCACGACCTCATCCACTCCCTCCTTCACCATAAGCTTCTTGCCGGTGGTGAGTGCGACAACGGTGTCCGGAGTCGCTTCGAGGGTCTCTATCAAATCGGCGTTCAGAACCACTTCGACCCCGTTGAGTCTTGTAACCTTAACCATGGCGTCTCCTTATTCGTATATAATATCGGGATTGGTCGACGCGCTTTGACCCGCTTCTGATGCGGGTTTAAGAGCTATTAAGTCTCGTAAAGAGCTTGGCGGGGGAGTTCCGGGGGATGGCAAAAATAAGCGAGAGGGGCCGTCCCTAAGGCAAGCCCCTCTCTCTGAACTTGGGCAACCATCCATACTGGCAAAAGGTTTGCTGGCTGACAACGATTGGCTATTACTAAAACAATTGGTTGCTCAGCTATGGCTCGATTTCACTACGCAGCGCTAAGGTCCGTGGTGATGTCACCGAAGATAGCGCCGATCTGGCCACCGAGCAGCGTAAGGGCTGCGACCGCGACGATAGCCACAAGGGCTATAATCAGAGCGTACTCGGTAAGACCCTGTCCTTTTTCATTTTTCCAGAAGCTCATAAACCACCTCAGTTTTTTCAAAATTCCTTATTTCGCGCGAGAGGGGCCGTCCCTAAGACAAGCCCCTCTCTCTGAACTTGGGCAACCATCCATACTGGCAAAAGGTTTGCTGGCTGACAACGATTGGCTATTACTAAAACAATTGGTTGCTCAGCTATGGCTCGATTTCACTACGCAGCGCTAAGGTCCGTGGTGATGTCACCGAAGATAGCGCCGATCTGGCCACCGAGCAGCGTAAGGGCTGCGACCGCGACGATAGCCACAAGGGCTATAATCAGAGCGTACTCGGTAAGGCCCTGTCCTTTTTCATTCTTCCAGAAGTTCATAAATCCACCTCCGATATTTCTCGCTGTACTATATGCTTCCCCTATCCCTGATTCCCACGCCGATAAACCGAAAAAACCAGTTCATTCCATTGTTTGTTGACTCATATATGTAAAGGAACATCTTGCAAAAAAAAACCACCCGCTTCATTTACCCTCGGCTGCCGAGAGAGAATTTCCGCGAATGGATTCTTCCCTGTCTTTTCGGCAGCCGAGCCGTCTACATGAGACCTCCGGCTTTGCGTCCCCGCCTCGCGGCGGGTTTGCCCTTTCGTACGACTCCCCCTGAAAAGTGCTCACACTATATATACCACATATCCGGAGAAATTGCAAGCCCCAAACCCTGATTATTACTGGGGTTTAAGGCATTTATGGTTCGATAAGCCCTGTGAGCCGCATCTGAAAGGACATTTGGAGTTTGGTTTAAATCGTATATACAATTAACCGTCATTCAGAGAATTTCAACCATTATAAACCGACTCCATTCGCTCCACTATATAAGCTTTTATGCGGCCTACATGTGTTTTCAATGTGCAATCAAAAGAATATCCAAGTTGGTTGCGGATTGTTGTTTACGTGAATTATAACAACTGAAAAAAGGGGCACTTTTTTATTTATTATAGGGATTTATTAGCTGTCAATCTTTTCGATAGGGGCCTTATTCTCGCTCAGAAGCCGCGTGCCGTGCTCGTCGAAGCGTATGAGAAGGAAATGGTCGCCCCCGGCGTTGCGCACTTCGATGATCGTGCCCTCGCCGAAACTCGAATGCGACACCCGGTCGTCCTTCACATAGGCGCTCGGGCCGGTGGCCTCATCGCGCCGGTCCAGGAATGTCTCGCCGCCGAGACGGCTTCTCGCCCCGCGGAAAGCGGGCATCCTCCCGGCGGGCTCGGCTTGCGCGCCGTCCCGCTCACCGGTGATATCTTCCGGCTCGCCCGATTCGAAATAGAGCACCTCGCCGGGCATCTCGCGCAAGAACCGTGACGCCATCTGGTCGGATGTCCCGCCGAAGCGCCGCCGTCGACGCGCCCAGGTGAGATAGAGCCGCGACTTCGCACGCGTGATGCCGACATAGCACAGGCGGCGTTCTTCCTCGATATCGGCGGGATTCCGGATCGACCGGCTGTGTGGAAGCAGCCCCTCTTCGAGCCCGGTAAGGAAAACGATATTGAATTCCAGCCCCTTCGCGGAATGGCAGGTCATTATCTTGACGCTGTCCTCCTCGCGCTCGAGGTCATCGATATCGCTTATGAGGGCGACCTGTTCGAGAAATGCCGGGAGCCCTTCGGTGGGATACGCTTCATCGTATCTCTTCACCGCCCCGAGGAACTCGCCGATATTCTCCAGGCGGCTCTCGGCTTCGAGCGAATCGGCATCCTTGAGGCGGGTCGAATAGCCTGATTCTTCGAGGAGCCGCACTGTCAGGGCGTAGACAGGCACCTTTTCCCGAATATCATACAGCCCGCGAATCATCTGCAGGAACTGCTCTATACGAGGGCGGAATTTGTCCAGCCTGCGCAACGCCGCCTCATCCGCCGCCAGTTCCATGATGCTTAGCTGTTCCTCGGTCGTTACCTGGATGAGCTTGAGGAATGCCTTGGGGCCGATGCCGCGCGTGGGATTGTTGATGATGCGCTCAAGCGGGATGCTCGCATAGGGGTTGTTGATCACCTGCAGGTAGGAAATGATATCCTTGATTTCCTTACGCCTGTAGAAACGGATGCCCCCGATTATCTGGTGCGGGATTTCGCGAAGGGCGAAGACCTCCTCGAACGAACGTGACTGCGCGTTGGTTCTGTAGAGTATCGCGCAGTCGCTATAGCCCATGCCGCCCGTTTTGACGAGGGCCTCGATGGTCGATGCGCAGAAATGAGCCTCATCCTCCTCGTTGGTGGCCATGTAGTGATAGATGAGCTCCCCTTCCGGCGCATCGGTCCAGAGTTCCTTACGCCTCCTCGAATCATTCTGCTCGACGACGACATTCGCGCATTTGAGGATATTCCCGCTCGAACGGTAGTTCCTTTCGAGTTTTATAATCTTCGCTTCCGGGAAATCCTTGTGGAAATTGAGTATGAATGATGTGTCCGCCCCGCGAAACCCGTATATCGCCTGGTCGTCATCCCCCACCACGGCGAGATTCCCGGACTTCCGGGCGAGGGCCCGCACGAAGCGGTACTGCGCGAAGTTGATATCCTGGTATTCATCGACGAGCACATATTTGAAGCGGCTGCTGAGTTCTGTATAAGCAACCCCTTCATTTTCGAGCAGCAAAACAGCTTGCATTATCAGGTCGTCGAAATCGAGCGCGCGCGCGTCGGCGAGGCCTTTCTGGTAGCGGCGGTAGAGCTTCGCCACCTTCTGCGACCAGTTGTCGAAAGCCCTCGCTTCATACTCGTCAGGCCCGAGTAACGCCGCCTTGGCGCTCGAAACGGCATTCAGATACGAACGCGGGTCTTCCTTCTTCGTATCGTAATCGAGGTGGCGCATCCCCCTCTTCACGAGAATCAGCGATGCGGTCTCGTCGATGATATCGAAATTCCGCGGCACGCCGATTTCGTGGCCGTATTTCCTGAGGAATGTCGCCGCCGCTTTGTGAAAGGTGCCCATGAAGACCTGGTCGGCGGAAGGTCCGACGAGCTGAGCGATACGCGAGCGCATTTCCTCGGCGGCTTTGTTTGTAAATGTTACCGCAAGCACTTCCCAAGACATGCATTTCTTCGCGGCGAGCAGGTATGCGAGGCGGTATGCCAGCACGCGGGTCTTGCCGCTTCCCGCGCCGGCGAGAACGAGCACTGGCCCGGCATCGTGCGTCACGGCTTCGAGCTGTTCCGGGTTGAGTGATTCTGAGAGGCGTTGTAAAAAGTCACTTGCCACGGCTATAAACACCTGTATAGTGCGCGCCAAATGTATCAGCATTCTCCCCCCGGCGCAACCCCGCAAGAAGGAACCGGCGAAAGCGCGAATTTACGCGAATATTAATTCGAATCGTCTTTTATGGCATCCAATTACATGATAAACTCAATATTGCATGGTGGTTGTTCCTCCAGCCATCACTCGTATCCGGTGATTCGGCAGCGAAAAAGTCGCGATGTATCGGTCGAAATGTGCGCGGCGTATTGAACAGGCTCGCTGAATCCCTTATAATTTGATGCTTAATAAAATCGATAGTCACAGGAGGTTCGCTCCTTGAAGCACCGACAATATTTTATATTCGGCGCCCTTCTTTACATTTTTTTGCTCGTAGTCGGATGTTCCGGCAAAGGCTCGCCACTGTTACCCGGGGATATCCTTCCCGGCAAGGGGATCAATCTCCCCGATGCGGAGCATGACGGCGCCTTACTCGGTTCATCACATGTAACATGGGGCGTTTACGAAATTCACCTCGATGCCGCCAACTGGACAGCCGATGCGGTCCTCAAGAGGGCCGCGGATTGGCATATCAATATCGTAGGTTTCCTGGTTCCGCCGTTCTGCCCCGGCAACGACTGCCTTGTTATCGAGAATTTCGAGCCCTGGATCCTTCCGGACACCGCGCAGTTCGACGGCAAACTGAAGCACCCGTTCGGCGGTGACCCCAACCTCGACGGATTCGATATCCGCGCAATCGCGATATTGACCCCGAACACGACATTCATCTCGGGACACGTGCCGGTTGAGGTTATCCTTAACCCCGACGGATTCACCAACCTGTGGAACGAAAGCCAGTACGTCCCCCAGAGCGATATAAACGCTTTCCGCGCATATTGGACCAATCCCGACATGCGCCGCTTCGCGAACGGAGGCACCGATTCAAGAAAATTCATCGTGCAATTTCCCGAGCCGGGCGAGGATTTCTTCTTCGACATGGCCATCGACGCCTCGTTCGAATGGCCCGATATAGTCAATCCCGAAGACCCGGGCACAAGCCCCAATTCATGGGAGCCATATGAAGTAACCGCGAGCATGGCGACCAACCTTCTCGAGACGCTGAACGCCCAGGCGCAGATGCTCATTACCGTCTACGACTGGCAGGAGAATCCCGGCCCCGTATCACTCGAAGCTCCCGGCCTTTTCACGGGCTCCATGTCCGCCGGCGAATGGATAGACCACAGCGGCTATTCATTCACGTATGACGTCACGATCGTGAATGCCCTTGGAGCGGAGCCCGGGTTCTACCCGGTATTACTGAAAGCGGAGGACAGTCTCGATGCGAGCGTGCCGGAACTCGACCTCATCATGTACAACGTATACATGGCCGAAGTCGAACCATATCTCGGCCCGCAGCCGCCGGTGGCCAACGCCAAATCGAACAAGACATTCGCCATCACCGGCGAGTTGATACAGCTCGACGGAAGCGACAGCTATGATCCCGACGGAGAGATTTCAACATACGCATGGGATATCGACGGCGACCTCGATTACGACGATGGGTATTTTGGCGAGGTGGTTAATGTCAGCTATGCGACCACGGGCGAGAAAGTCATAGACCTGAAAGTCACCGACAACGACGGCTATGAAGATACGCTCGACGAAAAAATCTCCGTCTACATCAATCCCCCGCCCAACGATCCACCTGTCGCGATAGCATCTTCGTTCCCGGAAAACCATGTTCCAATCGGCGGCGTGGTGCAATTTACCGGTGAAGATTCCTACGACCCCGATGGGACGATCGAAACATACGCGTGGGACCTTAATTCCGATGCCGTCTTCGGCGACCCGACAATCCCCGAAGAGAGCGAGATCAATCCGCTCTACCAGTACAACACCGGGGGCCTCTATTTCGTCTGGCTCAGGGTTTACGACAATGAAGGAGCCTATGACACGACCGACTTCCCCATTTCCATCGATGTCAGCGGTGTGAACCTGCCTCCGACCGCGGACGGCTCCGCAAGCTGTTATACGCCTTATGCAAATAAACCGGTTAAGTTCTACGATGAATCGGAAGACACCGATGGATTCCTGACCAAGTGGGAATGGAACTTCGGCGAAGGATGGGAAGATTTCACATCGACGGAAGGTTTCGCGACTCACACATTTACCGATACCGGCACATACTACGTCGACCTCAGGGTTACCGACAGCGCTCTCGACACCGATACCCTCGATGCGCTGATCCAGATCGATGTCGACGCGCCGTCATTCTCGCCCCCGGCGCCGTTTGACTGCAGTGGCTCGGTCCTCACGCACGGTATTCACATCGACCTGTCCATGGGAACGATGAACCATTCTTCGACGATGGACATCTGCCCGACTTCGGACGGCAACTGGCTGTTCTGCGATAACGGCATTTTCAAAGTGCTCGATTCATGGGGAACGGTCGTGGATGACAGTTTCCACACAGCCATCGGCCCAGGCCCGTACCTCCTGAGCGCCGATTTCGACGCGGTGAACAACAACTACGCTTACGTCTATAACGCTCCCGGCGAACCGGCCGATATCCAGCTCATCAATTCGACAGGCGCTTCCGTCGCGACCGTGCACCTCGATACGGCCCCGAGAGCGATATGCTTCGACTGGGACGGCAATCTCTGGGTACTTGACTGGAACTGGGAAACACGCTTCTTCGTTGAGTCGAGCGACTTCGATGAAGATCCATGTATCGGCTTCGAGGTTCCCGAACTCGACGGGCTTGTCTATGATATGGCGTTCGATTTCTACAATCACGCCCTGTACATTTTCTCGCAGGGAGATGACAATCTCGGCCACCTGCTGAAGATGGATTATGACGGGAATATCGGCGCAATCTATGCACCGGTTTTCGACGCATACTCCGTAGGCCCCAGCAGCGTGGGTGATATCATCATCGACAACTCGAGCGGCGACGGCCAGAGTGACTGCCGGATTGAAGTTTTCTCCGGCGAATACACGGGTGCCGTAGCCCGGTTCGACAGCGAACTGAACCTCGGGGGGACATCGCAGAATGAATTCTGGGGGGCGAAAGCGGCTGCCTTCCTGCCGGGACTTGACATGGTCATTGTGCTGGAAGCTTGTTGTTCGAGATATTTCGACAGGTATGCCGCGCCTGTTGACTGGTAACTTATGTGCTCACCGGCTTGACACGGGTGATACATCCGTAGTATATATGGGTAACCTCCAAACCTATGTATCCCCCGCTTTCAAAACCGTGTGACATAAAGCGCTTGAATTTGTTTATTATTTTTGCACGCTGGAGGTTTTGATTATGCTTAAGGGTCTGATGACCTGCATCCTGATGTTTGGCCTCCTGCTCGTATTCGCGATCGGATGCTCCGGCGGCGGCAGCCCGATAATCCCGCCGACCGACACACAGGTCTCGCCTGGAGACACAATCCGTCCCGGGGGGGTGTGGGAAGGAAACCGCGTCTCGTGGGGCATGTATCTTCTCAGTGTAAACGAAGATCATACCGCGATTGACGTGCTGCCTCTGCGAGCCGCCCAGTTCCACATCAACGTACAGCCGTTCGTTGAATACCTCTTCTGCCACGACTGCCTGAGGATCACGAATATTACCTCTTCGGGCTATGGGACCCTCCTCGTAGATATAATGCTGACACACCCGTTCGAGGTAGCGACCGACCTTACAGGTTTCGACGTCAGGGGGACGGCTATTTTCGACGCGGAGACGCTCTTTCCCAACACATTCATGCCCGATGACACCACCCAGCTCATCGCCAGCAAACGGGTATGGAATGCCGACGGATGGACAACGCATTTCAACGCGGAAGATCCCGGGTATTACGAAAAAGGCAAGCTGGTCGCGCCATGGGTACCGGACCCGCTGGGGAACCTGCATCCGTTCAAGGCGTTCTGGACCGATCTCAACCGCCGGCAGTTCAACGTCGGCCAATCAGCTACGCGGACCTATGACATCGACCTCCCGCCCGGCGCTTTTACATTCGGCTATTCGGTTGATGCAAGCTGGGAACCCCCGACACCGAACCCGCCGATTTCCATCCCGAATGACTTCCCCATCACCGCCAACTCGGTCGAGGCATTTCAGCTCAACCCGACGGTTGTGGCAAACGGACTCACGCGCGTAAGCGGCTCCGCGGTTCTGGAGGTCGAGGTCTTCGACTGGCAGGGCCCGAGCACAATCGATAATGTGTTCGTCGAAGCCCCCTCGCTTTTCCCGGGCACTCTCAACATGACGCCGACAGGGCTTACCACACCGACCAGCGCAACCTACTCGGTCGTACTCGACAACATCAACCAGGCCGCGCCTACTACAACCGGCGTCGATGTCCTGGTATGCGCGGTCGATGCTGAATACACCGCGTCCGCGCTCGATTTGAGAGCATTCAATATCGTCAACCTGCCCGTCATCGATGTCGCGCCGGCATGGCGTCCCCGCGGCGGCAATTTCCATAATGTCGCGCTCGCGCCGATCGTCCCCGATGGCTACATCGATTTCGGCGTCGGCAATCCCGACTTGGACCCCGGGCCGGGAGTCGACAAGGAATGCCGTGTATTCATCAAGAAAGACTCGTCGCAGGAATTCTGGCGCTATAATGACCAGTTCAACTCGGCGTTCGTCTTCGCGGGATACCCCGGCGGCGCGGGTTCGTGGATGTTGCCTACGACAAGGATGGATGTCATCAACTCGGGAGTGATGATGGTCCTTACGGACAGCTGGGGCCAGGATCTCCAGCCCGCATTGGACAATTACAATAAAACACTCGCAAATTTCTTCGCCCTCGACGGGAATTACAACCATTCGTGGTACTCGAAGGCCGACCTTCCCGGTGATCCAAACGACTACCAGGAACAGGCAATCGACGCGACCGGCGGATGGGGCGATAATTTCGGCGACCCTGGATATGTGCTCTACGCCTATGAATCATCGGCATCCGACGGCGGCATACCGGCGAATGTCAGCATATTGAGCATCCGCAGCCCCTACAACGAAAGTGGCACCGCCATACGAACCACCGTGCCACGCGGGGTCGGCCCCGGATTCGTGGATGAGAACACGCTGCTCGCGTTCGCCGTGGACGACCAGCCGAGCGGGGTTCCGCCGAACTCCAACTTCGCCTACATTCTTGACGATGACGGCATCGAAGTCTTCGAAGTCTTTTTCGTGAGCCTGCCGTCAATCTATCGGGGAACCATCCCCACCGCCCTCATACCGGTACCGGGAGTCTTTCCAGTCGATATCGAATGCCTCCCGGCATATCATGATAAGGTCTACACCGGCGCTGGATTCGCACATAACAACTGGATAGCGGTGCTTCTCGACGTATCATTGCTGAACCAGTTCGTCGTGGGAATCCTCGAATGGGACCCGCTTCTGAATGCGCCGAACCTCCTGGCCACGACGCTGACATATCCGGGTACACCCCTTGCCATGGATGTGGATACGGATGCATTCGAAATCTATGTCCTTTCGGATAACGGCGGTGTTATCGAAGCGTCGGTATTCGAATACTACTGATGCCCGGTGTTAATCGAATCATCCAGCCCCCGCAAGGGGGCTTTTTTTGTGAAGCGGGCGTCCCGGACCTGTTGAAAAAGTAGATATTTCTGGTAGCCCGGGGTTGGAGCCATCCTGTTTCCATGAAATCAATTGGCTCCTACCCCGGGTAGGCCGCCATTTATAAGTGATTCAGAAGGAGGCGGCCAACCCGGGGCTACCAGATAATCTACTTCCTTGTTCTTGAAGCAGTAATTGCCACTTTTTCAACAGGCCCGTCCCGCCTGCATTTCAAGAGAATATCAGCTTATCTTCGCGATTATCATGCCGCGGGTTGCGGGCTTAGTCTCCGTGAATACATAAGCCGAGAGGACATCCATTTTCAGGGAATCCACATCCGCCTCGGTATTCATATGCAGCCGCGCGATTGTATCGCCCTCGGCTATTCCCTCACCGCATTTTTTCAGCAACTCAATTCCCACCGAGTGGTCGATCTCATCTTTTTTCGTAAGCCTCCCTCCCCCCATGCGACGCACCGCCTCGCCGATGGCGAGCGCATCGATCGATTCGACGAATGCATCCCCGCCGCCATATAGCAGCTCAGATATGACCGGGGCTTTCGGCAGCGATTCCGCGCCGTCGAGCCAGCTTGTCGTGCCGCCCTGCGCCCCGATGAATTCGCGGAACTTCGCCAGCGCCGCATGCGATGTTACAACATCATCGAATTTGCGCCGCGCACCGACGACGCTCATGAAGCCGCTCATGTCGCACAACTCGATAGCCGACTCCCTGCATATTTCCATCACGTCATCGGGACCGTTGCCCTTCAGGCATTCGACCGCTTCGAGCAATTCGAGCGTATTCCCCACCGCCCTTCCGAGCGGGCTCTCCATCCGTGTAATCATGCACCGCACATTCCTCCCGAGCTTCCCGCCGACATACACGAGCCTCGCGGCGAGCTCACGGGCGGACGTTTCATCTTTCATGAATGCCCCGCGCCCGGCTTTGACATCGATGAGAATGTGCTCCGCGCCACCAGCGATTTTCTTCGACATTACGCTCGCTGCTATCAGGCCGGTCTCGTTCACCGTGGCGGTGGCGTCGCGAAGGGCGTAGAGGATTCCATCCGCCGGGCACATCGACCCGCTCTGTCCACCGATGGCGAAACCGATATCGCGTACTATTTGCCTGAACCGTTCCTCCGGCGGAAATGCATCGAACCCGGGGATACTTTCGAGCTTGTCGATTGTGCCGCCTGTGAACCCGAGCGCGCGTCCCGAATGCTTCGGGACGAACATCCCCATCGACGCGAGCAGTGGCAGCAGCACAAGGGTGATTTTATCCCCCACCCCGCCGGTTGAATGCTTGTCCACGACCGGCCCGCCAAGCCCCTCATACGATGCCGTCTCGCCGCTGTCGACTATCGCTCGCGTAAGCGCGACCGTCTCATCCGGGTCGAGGCCGTTGAAATTTACAGCCATAAGCCATGCCGCGGCCTGGTAATCGGGGATATTTCCCGCGACGAGCTCCCGGATAAATTCGCCGAGGTCATCGGGCTCATGCGAATGACCGGCTTTTTTTGTCTCTATGAAACGGATTGTGTCCATATGTCATCCACGCGTAAGCTCTTCTATCGCTTTAAGAATATCTTCCGGCTCGTTGGCGAAATAATCCGGCATCTCCGATTGGTCCCGCGGCTCGAACATCTTCACACCCGCGGACTTCCTGCTCTCGGAATAAAGCTTCGCGAATTCATCTCCCGATTCGAGATATGAATAATCAGGCTCCTTGCGAAACCAGATGGTATGCATGCCAAGCCCCTTCGCGGGGACGATATCGTTGTCGATCCTGTCGCCTATCATCACGCAATCGCCCGGATCCGCGCCCGATTTTTCGAGCAGCCACCTGAAGAACTCCGGGTCGGGTTTGCGAAGTCCCATCTCCTCGGATATCCCGAGCAGGTCGAAATAACCGAGCCATCCGCGCGCCTTGAGGGTTTCGCGGCACTCGGTGAACTGGTTCGCGGCAAGCCCAAGCTTGTATGAGACCGACAACTTCGCGAGCATTTCGGTGACGCCTTCGAATGGGATATTCAGCTCGGTATGCCGCTTGCGAAGTTCGGCCGAAAGCTCGGTGTACAGCGCGCGCCACTCGTCGCCGAGAAGCCGCTTCCCGGCGGTGATCCAGTGGCCCCCATCCCCCTGGTCGAGAAGCTCCTCTCGCAGGGCGAATATCTGCGCGGGCTCCTGTAGGCAGCCGTTGTCGCGGCAACGCTCGTAAAGCCGCCGGTAGAAATAAAGCATTGCCGGCTCATCATCGACCAGCACACCGCCCATATCGAAGAAAATCCACTGCAACGCCAATGCGCACTCCAAAAATGAATCGCTCCATCAAGCATGCAAATAATAAACGAAAACCCCCTTCCGGGGGACGAATTCACATCAAATTCCCTTATCGTTCAGATAACCTTGCTCCTGTACGGGTCGACCGCCTTGAGCACTTCCTGGCTGATTATCTTGCCGTCCTGGTATGTCTTCATGAACGCATCGACTATCCATGGGTCGAACTGCCGCCCCCTATGCCGCGCGAGTTCTTCAAGGGCGTGCTCATCGGAATGCGCAGGGCGGTATGGCCGGTCGCTGGTCATGGCGTCGAATGTGTCGCAAACACCGATAATCCTCGACAGCAGCGGGATATCATTGCCGGAGATCTTGTCGGGATAGCCCTCGCCGGAGAACCATTCGTGATGGTGCTTTATCGCGAGCAGGAACCCCTCCACTTCGGGGATGCGTTTTAGTATTTCGAAGCTGTATTTTGGATGCTTCTGGATTTCTTTGATGTCACTTACCGTCAGCTTCTCGTTCTTCTGAAGGATCTCATACGGCACCAGGAGCATGCCCACATCGTGAAGCAGCCCCGCGAGCGACGCCTGCTCGCGTCCCTCGGTATCCAGCCCGAGCTTCGATGCCACCGCCGTGCAGAAGCTCGATACGCGCTGGGAATGCCCGATGTAATAAGGGATACGGGCATCTATCGCGGTTATCAATCCTTTCAGAATTTTCTGCAGCGATGTCTGCGAGCGAAGGTAACTGCCGAGATTGTGCCACGAGATGCCGAACGAATGCGCGAGATTGATGAGCTGTTCGAGTTCGTATTCATCGAACGGCTTGCGATCCTTCGGCCCGAACAGCGCCACCACGCCGAGCAGATCGCGGTTGAACATTATCGGCACAACTACCGCGGCGCTCGGGTCAATCCCCTCGGGCGCTTCGAGTTCGGGACGGAACCGCCCATCGTCGGCGAGGTCGGGAAGCAGCAGCGGTTCGATATTCGCGGCGACCCATCCGTGAATCCCCTCGCCCCATAATATGCCGCGTCCTTCCGCGAGGGCGTATTCATCCTGGTATGGATAAATGCTGCGGTTGTTCTTATCGACGAGAAAAAATGTCGGGCTGCATCCGGGAAACAGGCTGGACAGCGTCCGTATGAAAAGGTCGAACAACTGGTTGAGATTGTGGCACGCCTGGTATGACCAACTTTGGTCAATGACGGAACGCAGGCGCTCCGCTTCGCTCTTCAGTTTGGTGATCTGGTTATGTAGATTTTGTAATTCTTCAGGCACGATAAAACCAGCCCCGATGAGTATTCTGACAATACCTTACCCATCGCGGGCTTAATTCCAATGCCCATACCCCTATTTATTTTCCAGTAAACGGCGGGATGATGTACTCATTTTCTACTTCCGATGATTTTCTGCAGCATATCCGCGTCCATCGCCAGGGCGAATCGTTTCTTGAATTTCCGTGCCATACGGCAGGATTCGCGGCTGAATTCGAGGTAGGTGGTCAGATCGGCGGGATATCTTCGCTCATCCACCCCGATGAGGTTGAACGACTTGAAGCGAGAGAACAGGTTTTCCCACTCAGCGAGGGGTGTCAGGTCGACCGGGTCGCAGAACGACGGATGCAGGCTGAGCCATATGCCGATATCTTCGGGAATATTTTCGGCGACCTTTTTCGCGAACCTGAATGAGTCGCCGCATATAAATGGAAGCCATACCGCCGGCGTGTGGGTAATGAGATTCGCGCGGGGGTCGATATGCGTGAAGCAGTCGAAATAAACCCTCGTCTCCTGTTCGTCCGCAATCCTGATTGCCTCTTTATATGCGTTATACGCGAGCAGTGAAAAATCTTCCGGATGCGGATAGTCGATCTCGATCAGCCTGTATCCCTTCACCGCGCAGAACTCGGCGACCTCATCGGCAAGATTCCCCACCGAACCCCATTCGCTCTCGGGCCATTCAACCGGCTCGATGCCGTCTATACCCCACGGCGAATCGGGATTCCCCCCTTCCCTGCCGCGATATTCTTTCAACCGTTCGCTGTCATCGAGATATTCGCGCGGACTTACATCGCCCAAACCGCCGACTTGGTAAAAGAGCTTTCCGGACTCAGCATTCACGGGATACATAAGCCATGGATACGAGCACTTGATCGAGATGATTGTCCCGCCGGGCTTCACGCGTTTCTCGATGAACTCCCTGTACTCCGGCGGCAGGCGTCGCAGCTTCAGGCGGATATAATTCACTCGCTTGATGAGAAACCGGTCGTGGAGCGGGTCATAATGGATTATGGCTTCGAGATGCGGATTCTTCGCGAGGATTTTCTTCGCCGCTTCCACCCCGTCATCGAACTGCGAGCGTGAATCGTCCGGTGCATATTTACCCTTGAATGCCAGCAAATAGTGTTGTGTCAGGAAAGGGAATCGCAGCAGCGCCGACATATGCGCGACAGCGCCGCTCGGAGCGCCGAGGATGATTCCATCGAACCGCCGGTCGTCCGGGTACAGCGACAGCGCCCAGCGAAGTATCTCGCCTTCATCGACCGAACCGGCGTAATCCGGGGATACACCCATCGTCGCGGTGAGAGCCCCGAGTATCCTCTTCCGCCACTCTACCGGAAGCCGGTTAAACCACCTGCCGATGATACGCTCATGCCCGGGACGTTCGAACGGGTCGCAGTGACGCCCATCAATCGCCGCCGCCGCCGCACGGATGGCCACGAGAGATGAGTCGGCGAGTTCGAGATAAGACGGCGGTTTCATTCAATTCTCCAGTATAATATATAACATTGACTTACATTAAAGAACCTAACAATGATGGGATTTTATCATCTAAATATACAGTAGTCATTAAAGGCTCGAAGTAACTGGACAGGAGGAGTCCTGATGAAGAAGTTAGCACTGATTCTCGCAATCGTGATGTTGCTCGCATACGGGTGCTCCGGCGGCGGCTCGCAGTCGCCACTTATTCCCGAAGCGGGTTCGAAGCTTCCCGCTGAAGGTCAAACCGTGAATACGGAGGCTTCCCATACAAACTGGGGATTATGGCAGTTCGCATTCGACCAGGATGCACAAACTCTTGACGTAATCCAGCTCCGTACGGGAGCTATGCATCTGAATGTCGTCAAGTTTGTCGACAATCCACCCCTGGTTTACCTTACGCTCGAATCCCTCGATATCAACGGCAACACCGTCACCGCAGACATAGGCCTGCGGCACCCATTCCTCGGTTTGATTGAATTCACCGGCTTCGATGTGAAGGGGATCCTGATCTCCGACGGAGGCATAAGCGGATTCACCGACCCCGCGCTGAATTTTCCCGGCGAGGCGGATACACGGTTGATGAACGCCGACGGATACACACGTTGGTGGAATCCCACCGAGTTCCCCGACGACGGCACGATATTCGGGTACACCGACGGCGTTCTCGGCACACCTGACAGCACCGCCGATTTCAGCGGAATACTGAACGGATACAAATATTTCTGCGATGACCTCGACGATCCCGATGCCCCACTGGACGGCATCACCCTTGAAAATCGGGGCATGTTCTCAGCGGGCCAGAAAAATGTCAGGCAGTATGTCATCCAGATGGAGCCTGCCGGGTTGGTATTCAACTACGCGGTTGATGCATCGTGGCGTTTCCCGCAGGGCGATCCCCCGTGGGAAGCCCCGGATGATTTCATCGCCGATGCCAACCAGCCCGAGCCATACCGGGTTGTGATAGCCGAAACTGATAACACACTCTGGTACGACGAAGTCGAAGGCTCCGGCGGAAACCTTGGTCTTTTAATAGACGTCTACGACTGGTTCAACGCCGGTCTGAATACGGTATACGCCGAATGGCCCGGCCTCGGCGTGCAGGCGTCATCGATGACCCCCGTCGGAAGCGGCGAGGGATATTCGACATACGCGATCGAACTCAACGACTGCACCCCATACGCGGCGGGGGATCAGCCGGTGCTGATTACCATCGCATCCGAAGCGGTCGATTACCAGGATCTGGTCCCGGGCGCTACGGTCAGTTCATACTTCGTTCACACTACGCAGGTTTCCGACGAGCCCCCCGTCGGCGGTTTCCAGATAGTCTTCAGCGATGAAGGCGTGCTCGCGGAACAGAATTTCGAATTTGACGATATTTCCCCCGCCCTGTGTATCGAGACTGATGGCGATATCAAGATGGCATACAACAGCAACAAGGTCGTCGCCAATGATTACGCGGTAAGCTACGCCTGCAAATCCACCGATGGCCTTAACTGGTACGGGTTCCAGGCATCCTTCTCCTCGTGGGGCGGCGTGCTTGCCAATCATGGCGACAACACGAAGATTGTCGCGAGCACCGACGGCAATTCATGGCGCTATCTCTCGCTTTACTACGTCGCATACGGAACATGGTCGACCCCGTTCTCAGCGGCTACGGAGATGGGGGCTTACGGAATCGACGGCGCGCACGTCACAACCTACATTTCCCGCGCCGCCGAGATGATCCAGGATGCCCCCGGTTATGTTTACGTGATGGGCGACCAGAACAATATCCTGCAGTTCAAGCGAAGCGGCGCGCCCGGAAGCCTCACCGGCGGCGGTGTCGTGTGGTCTTCGTTTAACATCTACCAGATAGGAACCGGCTACTTCAGCCGCGCGCGTTCGATTGAACTCGCGCCGGACGACAATATGTATTTCATGTATTACGTTAACGATACAGCCAATCAAATCAGGCTCGCCTATCAGTCCGATTCCACCGGCCTCGTCTGGGATACGAGCACCGTGGCATATGACGGCTCATCCACAAGCACCACCGGCGCGCACGACCCGGGACTCGATATCGACCCCGACGGCAAATTCCATGTCACGTTCGTGCGTAACGACACCACTTCAGGCAACGACCAGTTGTGCTACATCCATTCGACGGATGGCACATCGTGGACTGATCCGGTTGTGATCGCCGAACAGGCCGACGCGATGAACGACGACCCGGTATGCCTTTACACACTGGGCGAGAACGAATTTATAGCCACCGTATGGAAGGGCGGCGACCATATCTATGTCAGCTTCTCCTACGACGGCGGCAACAACTGGTATGAAGCCACACAGGTGGATTCGCTGCTTCCCGAAAACGCTCAGCCCGATTTCGTGGTCACTCCCGACGGCGTGATGCATATCGCATGGGCGGCAAAGAACGGCACACATTGGGATGTTCACTATCGCAATGCCTGGCTTGAAGAAAATTAATAAGCATTTGAGCTTACATACATCTGGAGGATTCACCATGAAAATTACGGCGCTCATCACCGTGGTCGTGGTTGTGCTTGCATGCGGTTGTTCCGGAAATCCGGCGAATATTGCCGGCCCGGATGTCAACCCTGCGGCTCAGCCCGATGCAAGGATTACAAATGCCTCGGCGGCCCATACGAACTGGGGACTGTGGCAGTTCGCCGGCGACCTTGAAGCCGGGACACTCGATGTAATCCAGCTTCGCACGGGAGCAATGCATCTGAATGTCGTCAAGTTCGTCGACTATCCACCGCTGGTTTACCTGACTCTCGAATCCCTTGATATCAACGGCAACACCGTCACGGCCGACATCGGCCTTCGACATCCTTTCCTCGGCCTGATTGAATTCACCGGGTTCGATGTGAAAGGAATATTGATCTCCGATGGAAGCAACGGCGGATTCACCGACACCGCGCTGAATCTTCCCGGCGAAGGGGACACCCGTTTGATGAACGCCGACGGATACACGCGCTGGTGGAATCCCATCGAATTTCCCGATAACGGCACGATATTCGGATACACCGACGGCATCCTCGGTACGCCGGACAGCATCGCCGATTTCAGCGGTGTACTGAACGCATATAAATATTTCTGCGACGACCTCGACGATCCTGATGACCCACTGGACGGCATCACCCTCGCCAACCGCGGTATGTTCTCCGCGGGGCAGAAGAACGTGCGGAAATATATCATCCAGATGGAAGACGCCGGGCTGATATTCAACTATGCGGTCGATGCGTCGTGGGTATTCCCCCAGGGCGAGCCGCCGTGGCAGGCCCCCGATGATTTCCCGGCAGCCGCCAACCAGCCCGAGGCATACCGAATCACCATAAGCGAAACCGAGAATACCCTCTGGTATGACGAGGTCGAAGGCTCGGGCGGCAACCTTCACCTTTCAATCGACGTTTATGATTGGTTTGACGCAGGGCTGAATACAGTCTATGCCGAATGGCCCGGACTCGGCGCGCAGGCGTCATCGATGACCCCCGTCGGCGGCGGCGAGGGATACTCGACATATGCAATCGAGCTAAACGAGTGCACGCCCTACGCGGCGGGCGATCAGCCGGTACTGATTACCATCGCATCCGAAGCGGTCGACTACCAGGACCTGGTCCCCGGCGCTACGGTCAGTTCCTACTTCGTTCACACAACCCAGGTTTCCGACGAGCCTCCCATCGGCGGTTTCCAGATTGTCTTCAGCGATGAAGGAATCCTGCCGGAAATCTACATGCCCGAATGGAATGATATCTCCCCAGCGCTGTGCGTCGAAACCGACGGCGAAATTAAAATGGCTTACAACCATAATATGCCTTACGATCCAACGCCTGGGGTTACTCATTACGCGCGCAGCTACGCGTGCAAATCGACCGACGGCCTGAACTGGTACGGGTTCCAGCCATCGTTCTACTCTTCCGGCGGCTCCCTCGCATGTCATGGCGACAGCACAAAGATCGTTCGAAGCACCGACGGCAACTCGTGGCGTACGCTTCACCTTTGGAGCCCGGTAAGCGAGACATTCTCTACACCATTCTCAGCCGCGACCGAAATGGGGGCGTATGGAATCGACGGCGCGCACGTAACGACATATATCACGAGGGCCCCGGAAATAATCCAGGATGCCCCCGGTTATGTTTACGTGATGGGCGACCAGAACAACATCCTCCAGTTCAAGAGGAGCGGCGCGCCCGGAAGCCTTACCGGCGGCGGTGTCGTATGGGGCTCATTCCCAATCTACCAGATAGGAAACGGGTACTTCAGCCGCGCGCGTTCGATTGAACTCGCGCCCGATGACAACATGTATTTCGTGTACTATGTTAACGACACCGCGAATCAGATAAAACTCGCATACCAGTCAGATTCAACCGGCCTCGTGTGGGATGCGAGCACCGTGGCATACGACGGCTTATCCACCAGTACCAGCGGCGCGCACGACCCGGGACTCGACATCGACCCCGACGGTGATTTCCATGTCACGTTCGTGCGAAACGATTCAACATCCGGCAACGACCAGTTGTGCTACATTCATTCGACAGATGGCACATCATGGACCGACCCGGTGGTCATCGCCGAACAGGCCGACCCGATGAACGACGACCCGGTTTGCTTCTACACGCTGGGTGAAAACGAATTCATCTCTACCGTATGGAAGGGCGGCGACCATATCTATGTCAGCTTCTCCTACGACGCCGGAAACAACTGGTATGAGGCCACCCAGGTGGATTCGCTTCTGCCCGAAAATGCGCAGCCCGATTTCGTGGTCACCCCCGACGGCGTGATGCATATCGCATGGGCGGCGATGAACGGCACGCAGTACGATATCCACTATCGCAATGCCTGGCTTGAAGAAAGTTAAAGCAAATTCGTATATAGCATTTACTTCAGGAGGAACTACCGTGCGAATCGCGGCATTCATCACCATTGTCATCCTTGCGTTCGCCTGCGGCTGCTCCGGCGGCCCCGGCAACGCTCCCATTTCCGATACAAATCCGCTGACACCATCGGAAACAAGGTTATCCGATGCGGCTGCATCCCATACCAACTGGGGGCTGTGGCAGTTCACCGCCGACCCGGCGGCGCAGACGCTCGATGTGGTCATGCTCCGTACGGGCGCGATGCATCTGAACGTACTGCCGTTCGTCGACATGCCCCCGCTCGTATACCTGACACTCGAAACCCTTCAGATCAACGGCAATATCGTCGATACCGATATCGGCCTTCGGCACCCGTTCCTCGGCCTGGTCGAGTTCACCGGGTTCGACGTCAAGGGAATACTGGTTTCCGACGGCAGCATCGGCGGATTCACCAACCCCGCGCTGCTGCTTCCCGGCGACGGCGACACGCGGATGCTCAATGCCGACGGGTATTCCCGGTGGTGGAATCCCGCCGAATTCCCCGACAACGGCACAATCTTCGGCTACAACGACGGCGTCCTCGGAACACCGGACAGCGTCGCGGATTTCACCGGCATACTTAACGGCTACAAGTATTTCTGTGATGACATAGACGATCCCGACGACGAGCTTTCCATAATCGATCCCGAAGGGCGCGGCGTCTTCTCACCCGGGCAGAAGAATGTCCGGCATTACACGATAGAGCTCGGCGACGACGGCCTGATATTCAACTATGCCGTCGATGCATCGTGGCAGTATCCGCAGGGAGACCCGCCGTGGGAAGCTCCCGCCGATTTCGCTCCCGCCGCAAACCAGCCCGAAGCATACAGGATTGAGGTCACCGAGACCGACAACACTCTCTACTACACCGAAACTGAGGGCGCGGGAGGCGAGCTGCATCTGCAGGTCGATGTCTACGACTGGTACAACGCCGATTTAAATACGGTCTATGCCGAATGGCCCGGCATATTGCCGCAGGCATCATCGGTTGCGCCCGTCGGCGGCGGAGTGGGATATTCGACATATGAAATCGACATCACTAACGGCACCCCAGCGGCATCCGGCGAGCAGTCGGTACTGATAACCGTCGAAAGCGATGAAGTGGATTACCAGGACCTGCTTCCCGGCGAGACGATAAGCTCATACTTCATCCATACCACCACGGTAGCCGATGAACCGCCGTTCCCGAGCCTTGTCATCGTCTTCAGCGATGAGAGCGTCCTCCCTGAACAGCAGGCGGGCTTTAACGACATCTCACCGGCGCTGTGCGTCGAAACCGACGGCGATATAAAAATGGCATATAACTCAAATCAGCCAATCGATTACGCCGGATCGGCATACAGCTACTCATGCAAATCCAACGACGGCCTCTCCTGGGGGAGCTTCTTCAACACGGTGAGCTCCTGGGGCGGTATGTGGGCCTGCCATGGCGATGCGGTGAAAATTTATCCCAACCGGCTTGACAACTCATGGCGGACTATCCATCTCTACAGCCAGACGACGTTCCAGTGGGCCACGCCTTTCACAACGGTCACCGAGCCATACTCATCCATTGGTTATGACAGCGGAGTAATCACAACCTACATCGACCGTATGCCCGAGCTGCTTCAGGATGCAGACGGCTATATCTATCTCCTCGGCGACCGCAACCACATGCTTCAGTTCAAGAAGAGCGAAGTCGCCGATTATATGAGCCAGGGCGCGAGCGGGTCCATATGGCAGTATTTCCCGATATATAACATAGGCACGGGATATTTCAGCCGCGCGCGAAGCGCCGAACTCGCGCCGGACGGCACGATGTATTTCGTCTACTATGTAGACGACACCGCGAATACAATCAGGCTCGCATACAACACTGATTCCACCGGCCTCACATGGGATACTTCCACCATCGCCTACAACGGCGCTTCGACGGGAACTTCCGGCGCGCACGACCCGGGGATGGATATCGATGAGGACAACGGATTCCACGTCACGTTGGTACGCCATAACGAGACATCCGGCAACGACGAGCTTTGCTACATCCACTCCACCGACGGAAGTTCGTGGTCAAATCCTGTAATCATCGCGGAAAACGCGGGCGCAATTAACGACAATCCGATAAGCATCTTCGACTTTGGTGAAAACCAGGTGCTGGCATCTGTATGGAAAGCCGGAGACCACATCTACATAAGTTTCTCCGTCGACGCCGGCGCCACGTGGTATGAGGCGACCCAGGTAGATTCGCTGCTGGCGGAGAATGCGATGCCCGATTTCACGGTGACATCGGACGGCGTGATGCACATCGCATGGGCCGCCAATAACGGCACGGATTGGGATATTCACTACCGCAATGCATGGTTGGAAGAGGATTAATTCGCCAATGATTTAGTCTTTAGTGCGTCAGAATATTTTATGGAATGAGCGATGAAATATATTAAATGTCTAATTGTAATATTAATAACGTTAGTTGCTACAAGCCTTGCCTATGGATCAGTAGTTGAGTACACAATAGTTGGTCTTCCAGGCGATGAATATGAAGATATTATAATTGATGACAATGGCAACATTTATATAACTGATATTGTTAACAAGAAGCTCGAGAAAATATCTATAGACTTATATGATTATAGTTTCGAGACCAGAAGCATTACTCCTACAAACTATATAAATTTTTTAAATAATCCAACGAGAATAGCGATGAACAGCTCGTGTGAGTTTTTGGGTATAATTTTTCCATTTCCATACAACAAGGAAAATCCTATTGAGAAAGGCTTAGTGAAGATAATTAGAACGGATACGCTTCAAGAAATGGCAAGCTTGGAGATTGATAGATTACCGCGAGAAATATGTTTTCATCCCTGTGATAACATTGTGTATGTTGCTGCTGGATTGCAGAGATATGAGAATGGAGTAATATATGAATTGAGTGTCCCTCAATTGGCTATAATGAATAGTGAAGAATGCGGAGCATTCCCACAGGGTTTAGCAACAGACGGAGTCAGCGTATTCATGAGTGAAAACGTCAGCGAAAATGATTATGATGAATTCGAGAAGTATGACATAATATCCAAGTTGTATGTATATGATTGCGGGTTAAATGCTAAAAAAATATTGAGAGTCCCAGTTGGGGCAAAAAAATTAGAAGTCGATGATAATTACTTATATGTGGGGCTATGTGATTTGCGTTATGCGTTGATGACGAACTATGCCGATATAGTCAGAATTGATTTAAATACGCTTGAAATTTATGATTATATTAATCTCGGCGATGGTGTTGCTACGTTTTCTATGAGCAATAGGAATAATTATATGGTAGTATCAGGTTATGATGTTTGGGAAAGCACTGTGCCATATTATGGGATTGTGTCACCTAAAGGGGGGTTAAGTAAAAAAGTATGGATCCTTGAGGATGGGCAAGTAATTGAAGAATTTGATGGGAACATTTTAGGATATCCAGAAATATACGCGGTTCAAGCAATAGATGATGAAAGGTTTATAGGACTAAACTCAGAAAATGGACATTTATATAATGTCATAAAATAAGAAATATATGTTGATAGAGGGAGGAAAACATGTTCCCACATCTCAGAGGCATCGCCGCAGTGCCGGTGATGATATTTGCATCGCTAATAATCGGGTGCTCCGGCTCGGGTAACGCTATTGCCCCGGAAAACAAAGACGTCGGTATCGCTCAGGAACCGGCCCTATCCTCGCATTCACCATGGGGCCTGTGGCAGTTCGCATGCAACCCCGCCGCCGGAACCGTTGAATATGTCGAAATGCGCGATGCACAACTTCATCTCAACGCCCTCAAATTCCTCGAACCCCCGGCCAACCTTTATCTCACGCTCGAATCCCCGCCCCACTACACCGGAAATGTCCTCACCATCGATATAGGGCTGAGACATCCGTTTCTCGGGATGAATACATACACCGGTTTCGATGCTTGCGGCATCCTCATCGCCGACGCATCATATCACCCCTCCGAGAAACCAGG
Source organism: uncultured Planctomycetota bacterium (assembly GCA_964608735.1). Taxonomy (GTDB): domain Bacteria; phylum JAJVIF01; class JAJVIF01; order JAPKYR01; family CAZSPL01; genus CAZSPL01. The sequence goes on from CAZSPL010000004.1 coordinate 49,841, forward strand.
ACTACTCATCGGCGGCGAAGGGGATACGCGAATAACCAACGCCGACGGCTACTCCCGCTGGTGGAATCCGACCGAATTCCCGTACAATGCGGCACAGCCGATTTCCGGCTATATTGACGGCCTGCTCGGCGTCCCCGACTCGGTCGCCGATTTTTCGGGCATACTCAACAGCTACAAATATTTCTGCGATGAACTCGACGACCCCGACGACCCGATGAGCGACATCGACCCGGAAAGCCGCGGTGTCTTCTCGGCCGGTCAGAAGAATGTGCGGACATACCGGATCGAACTCGACAACAGCTATATATTCAACTATGCCATAGACGCCTGCTGGGCGCAGCCGGTCGACCCGAATCCACCGATTGAAGTCCCGGATGACTTCGGCGAGAACGCCAATCGTCCCGAAGCATGGAATATCAGCGTCCACGAGATTGACAACTCCCTCTTCTACGATGTCGACGAACAGGAGGGCGGCGGGTCGGCACAGCTTTCAATCGACGTCTATGACTGGTTCAACGCGGAGATGAATACTGTATCGATATACTCCTTCGACGGCCTGTTCCCGGTGTACAACATCCTGTCCCCCACGGGAGGCGGTATCGGCTATTCGACATACGAAGTCGAAATATCGGCGGAGCCGGCATCGACCGATGCGATTCCCATCCTTATCGAAGTAACGAGCGAAGCGATTGGCTACGGCGCAGTCCTTCCCAACGACCCGGTCGCCGCTTATTTCATGTACGAGCTCGATGTCGAGGAAGGCTCCATCGTCGAACTGCCCGACATCTGCAACGGCTGGGGCGATGAGACCGGCAACTACCTGCACTGGAACAACGGCCAGACCATCCACGATATTTACACGCAATTCAATCTCGCATCCGACAACCAGGGGAATGTCTGGATGTGGAGCCAGCGGACATCGAACGCCCTCTCACGATGCAAGACCGCGTTCAACGGCGACTGGGGCACCATGTGGGAAGAGGACCTGCTTCCGAACCACCTCGGTATATGGGTCTTCTGGGGAAGCGTTGTCGATGTCAGCCTCACACCGACATTCGACGGCGGCCTGATGGCCGGATGTTCGCCGGGAGCGAATCCCGACACCGATAACGAACTATCGATAGCATACTGGAACGGCTCAACCTGGCTGGACCATGATGATACCCAGTGGGTAGTCCATTTTGTGCATCAAGAATCGGAGGTCGCCAACAGGATAAACGGCTATCGCGATTCCACCGGACGCTATCACGCATATTGTGAGATGGACGGACAGCTTGTCGATTTCTACAGCGACGGTGAATGGCAGAGCGAATTTCAGCAGCATGTTGTTACCGAAAATATGCCGGTCGGCCAGGCCGATTACGCATGCCAGACGCGAACCGATTTCGTCGCCGAATCATCGGACGGCTACATCTACCTCTGCTGGCTCGCCAACGGGCTCAAGGTGGCGCGTTCGCAGGCGGGTACGAACGACTGGAATGTGATATTCAACGATGACGATACGGATTATGATTCGCCCACCCTCTACGTCGACAATGAGGACAGGGTCTTCCTCGCCGCGCGTTATTACGTAAGCAACACAGAGGATCAGATACGCCTGTTCAAGGCGCCCGATGGGATCAACTTCAATCCCGACCCGGTCATCATTTTCGCCGAACCCGATGACATAATCGATCCCTGTTACCTCGTCCTCAAGGGGGATTCAGTCGACCACCTCTTCCTGTCGTTCCCATATCGCCCCGGCGATGAAGGGGCTTACGCGGCTATCGTCGCGAGCAAGCCGGGCGGCGATGAATGGACCGACATCTGCGTGCTCTCGAACCCGATTATTAAACACCCGGGACTGGCGATTCGTCCCGACGGCTCGCTCGAGCTCTGTTACGGTTATAACGCATTTCAAATCATCAGCGAGGGAAGTACCGATAACCCGTTCAGCGAACGGCAGTTGCTCTTCGGCCGCTCGCATCCGGGATTTATAGATTAATTAATTGTAAGTAATTGTTGGGAGTGAAAATATGAAACCGATACTGTTCCTTTTAACACTGACCCTGATTTTCAGTTTCGGGTGTTCCGGGAACAGCGACAACAGCATCATCCCTGCCGCTCCGGATAGCGGCAATCAAGCCGCACAGGCGACGACATCGCGTACCAACTGGGGATTGTGGCAGTTCACCGCCGATCCGGCGGCGCAGACGCTTGACGTGGTCATGCTCCGTACCGGCGCGATGCACATGAACGTGCTTCCCTTCGTGGATTCACCGCCCCTCGTGTACCTGACCCTCGAAAACCTGCAATTCAATGGGAATATTATCGAAACAGACATCGGGCTGCGGCATCCGTTCCTCGGATTGACCAAATTCACGGGCTTCGATGTCAAGGGTATCTTCATCAGTAACGGAAGCATGTCCGGATTCACCGACGGCAGCCTCGTGATGACCGGCCCGGGCGATACTCGCGTGCTCAATCCCGACGGCTTGACCCGCTGGTGGAACCCGGCTGAATTTCCGCACGATGGGACTATATTCGGCTACAGCGATGGATTTCTCGGCGCCCCCGATTCAATCGCCGATTACAACTGCACGCTTAACGGATACAAATATTACTGCGATGACCTCGACGACCCCGACGCTCCACTCTCCACCATCGACCCCGAAGGGCGCGGAGTATTCTCACAGGGGCAGAAGAATGTCAGGCATTTCACTATCGAACTCGGCGACGATGGCCTGGTATTCAACTACGCGGTCGATGCATCATGGCAATATCCCCAGGGAAGCCCGCCATTTGAGGCCCCCGATGATTTCGCATTCAGCGCCAATCAGCCGGCAGCCTCTAGCCTCGCAGGAACTGACCCCGACACCA
>CAZSPL010000005.1:0-21342 GCA_964608735.1 uncultured Planctomycetota bacterium
ATATGCTTCATTGCCTCCGGACGGTATCGAGCTTTCCTGCGAGGTGAAGCATCCCGGTGACTCAATCGTTACGTTTTGTATCCCGGATTGCGCATGCGAATATACGTGGAACAGGATGTGCAGGCTTCCGCCGTTATGTATGCCGTCATTCCAGAGGTTATTGGCGATTTCGGTGGCGTCCAGCGCCCATGCTTCCTGCATACGCGCGCCTTCCGGGAAGCTGTCGATGTTCCACGGTGGCGTTCCCTGGGGGAATTGCCACGATGCGTCTATCGCATAGTTGAACACGAGCCCGTCGTTGCCGAGATGAATCGTATAGTGGCGCGTATTCTTGACGCCGGGGCTGAATACGACATCGCCGCCGTCGCCGTAGATTTCGACCGGGTCGTCGTTGGGGCCGATGTCGTCGCCGTATGATTTATATGCATTCAAGTTGGATGTATATCCCGCGATGGAATACGGCGCGCCGAGCTTGCCGTCCTTGTAATTGTTCATCGAGCCGTCCTGCGGGAACTCGCCCGGATTCCACCAGCGGGTATGCCCGTCGGGATTCAGCAGGCGCGTATCGGTGGAGCCGGATGTCGTCAGCGGCGCATCGGTGAAGCCGGTCTTGCCGCCGCCCGCGATGAGTATGCCGCGCACATCGAAGCCCGTGTACTGCGTCATGCCGAGAAACGGGTGGCGTACGCCGATATCGGCATCGACCACGTTGCCGTTGAAATCTATGTTGCTTACCGTGATGTAATTCTGCTCGGGGGTTTCGAGGAACGGCAGCGCGTTAATATGCTTCCCGACATTCCGAAGCGGAGTGATTTCGAGGGTGCGGGCATCGGGATCGGCGATGAACTGGTAGAAGCCCCACAGCAAATGGGTTGAATTATCCGAACTGACACGTGATGCGGGTTCCGGGGATGTGATCGAGCTTGTTCCCGGGGAAGAGCATCCCACCGCGAAAATAAGCAGTATTACCAGGAATGGCAGGTATCTGAACATCGATGCCTCCACAATGCCGAATCTCAGGCCATTTATTATAGATACGGTTTAGCGTTTGCCGCGTAGCGATATTTGCGTTATGCCGTTTCCGTCTGTAGAATTGATCCCGGTTCCAACGCCCGATTACCGTGAAAGGGAGCGATATATGACGAGGCTGTCAATATTTCCACTGCTTGCGGCCCTGTTGTTTTGCATGGCGGGCTGCGGTCCCAAGCCCGAAAACACTGTTGAGACCTACCTGAAGAGGATGCATGCTTATGACATCACGGGAGCTAAAAAGCTTTGCACAAACGGCGCACGTGAAGCCCTGGACAACCCGCATGAGGATTTGGTGACCCAGCGCGTATTTGCGGTGGGGGAGGGCGATACCGAAACCGGAGAAGGATCGAGTTGGGATGAGTTCAGGGCGAGTTTTATTATAAGCGTGGATGATGAGTTCGCTCCACTGGTTTTTGTAGCGGTGACCACAAGGGAGGAGGAAGTTAGGTTCACGATGACCGAAAAGAGAGGCCAATGGCTGATAAGCGGCGTGTCGAATCCAAAGTTCGGACTGCCGGGGTATAGGAAGGAGTAACCCCCACGAAATCCCACTTGGCCGATGTGGCGTAGCAATGGGGGATTTCGCGGGGATACATCCTCGGATTCAACTACCCAGTATAGTAAACATACTCCACGGTTTTTTTGTCGCCGTTTCTAACATCCATTTCGAACTTCATCATGTTATCGTATCGGTTATCCTCGATATACTTACCGTCGATTTCCTTCACGTACCTGTCGTATCCCCGCGATGAGTCGAGGATTTCGAGCGTAGCCGGTTTTTCGCCGAAGTAGCGTACTTCGAGTGTCACGGTATGTTTGTTATGCACCCACTGGGGCAGCCCGGCGACTTTCTCGGTGACATAATCATCTTTCTGATACCGGAACACCCGGAAATCCATGCTCTCGCCGATGGTGATATGGCCGGGGCTTCCCACCGGGGTGAGCTCCATCGGGTCCATGCCGATGAAGATGTTATCCTCGTAGACCTGCACCATTCCGGCGGCGAACGGGGCGTCGGTGTCGTTCATAATATTGTAGATTACCTGCACCTTGCCCGCCTTTTCGCGATCCTCTCGCGCGTCCCATACAAGGTGCTTCGTCTGGTCGAGGATGCCGTTGAACAGCGTGATGCAGGTCATCTTGCCGGGTACGAGGTCGCGCTCGTCAATCTCGTAAACCTCGTGGACATTCAGCGTGACCTGTGTTTCAACGTTGCCCGAGTATCCGGCGTCCATCGCGTTGTAGAGAAGTCCGCCCCTTTGGGTAGCTGTCATGTTATTCCATTCCTGCTGGTTGATTCCGGACACGATACCGCTTAGAAGCCGTATACGGCAGTCCTCGATATCGATGAGGCGGTTGTCGATTTCCGCGGCATAGTGAAAACTCACGGTCTTGTCGTCGATGATATCGCACGTATACCGGGCGTTCCAACTGATGCCGTGCACGAGATACGTGAGCTGCACATCGGCGCCGTCGAGGCCGGCGTTGTCCCAGTCGAGCCAGTACTCCTGCACCTGCGAGGTTCCGCCGGAGTATGGGTTGTAGTTGTAGTAGCTCGATGAGTACGAATAATTCTGTCCCGATTGCGGCACGGCGGTAAGGCGGAACAGCGACACATCCTCGCCGTTCACCTGAACGCGCAAGGTGTTCGGAAGCAGCGCCTCGGAGATATCGATGCGGAACGGTTCATTCCCCTCGATGGCGAACTGCTGGGTCATCTGGGCGAGGTCGGCGTTGTAGATGACGATTTCGTCGGCGGATGGGATATAGACCCGCTCGAAATCCGATTTCGCCAAAGACGTCGCCGGGATGCAGATGAGGAAGGCAAGGCAGATGAATGCAACGGTGATTCGGTTAATCATATTCAGCCTCCATAGTGATTATGCTCTGTAAACAACGTTATGTTAGATTGCATGGATTGACAAGGGGTTCAGACATTGGCTGATGGTATGAGGAGAGGTGGTGATGTACAATTGACCCATGAACGCGGGAAAGAGGTCGCCCATCGATGCCGGGCTGATTGTAATTGTCGTACTCGGCCTTCTCTATGGCCTGTTCGAATCGCATCGCTATTTCTGGGATGCCCTCATCGACTGCAGGTACATCGAGCAGCCGTTCGACCTGCGTCACATGGTACACCCGGGGCATCCGCTGTTCCCGCTTGCGTTCTATCGCATATTCCACATGTTCGGCGATGATATCACCTGGCGCTCGATTCATTTCTTCCGCGCCGTATCGATAATCTTCTCCCTCGCGGGGCTTCTGACATTCCACGGGATAATGAAGCAGGTCACCCAAAGCAGGTGGGCATCGGCGATATCGACGCTGTGCCTCGGGCTTACGGCGGCATGGTGGCAGCATTCGGCATCGGGGAATGTCTATATCATCTCGACGACGTTCCTCCTGCTCTCGCTTTACACATATATCCTCGGGACCAAGCGCGGCGGAAGCATCATCCTCACTTTGATTCACAGGATATTCTTCGCGCTGTCGGTTCTGTTCTGCGGCTTCGCGATAATATTCATCGTCGGATTCCTCGGTGCGGAATTCATCCGGAGGCGCGCGGAATCCGGCACAGGCGGGGCAGTGGCGGAATCGGTCGGCCATGCGCTCATCACCGCTTTATTCGCAATCGTGCCGTATGTCCTGATGCCCGTACTGTTCCTCGGAGTCGGCTTCCCGGGGGAAATCTCACCGTGGCTGCATGACTACGACGGCGCGATGCCGCATTTCGCGGGGGATGTCGAGGCGAGTTTCAGGGGAACATTGCGGCTTGGCGCGGAGAGTGTGACATCGCTCCCGATGGCCGCGAAGGTGGCATTCTCCGGCTATGAAGGTGCGCATTTCAACGCGACGATGGGTATCTATTATCTTGTGTTCGTCGCAATCGCGATTGGACTCGGCGCGGGCGGGCTGTACGCGGCGAGGCGTTACGGCAAAATGCCCGCGGCATCGACGGCGTTCGCGGCGTTCAGCGTGGTCGCGATTGTGGTCGTGGGGATTTATATAATCGTGGTTTACCCGGGGTCGATATCGCATCGGCTTTTCCTGATGCCTCTCGTCATCGGGCTGATAGCGTCGTGGCTCGGCGCGGTGACATCGAAATGGCCGCGCGCGATCTACATCCTGTGGCTGATACTTCCCCTCGTATTATTCCTGAACAACTGGTATGTCCGCTTCGACCGCGACCGGGATGCGGTGAATAATCCATATATCTCCGAGGCGGAACGAGTGAAACAGGGGATCAGGCCGGGCGACCTGCTTATCGATTCGAAGGTGCGGGAAGGGATATTCCGTCACGCATATTTCCTCTATTTCGATGGAATCGATTCGAAGCACCTGTTCGAGATACCCGGTGTGATGGACCGCGACCGCAAGACTTATCGCGATTTCATGACCGGTTATTCAGCGTCGGGACGGAATATCTTCATCCACGAGGATGCGATCCAGGACGAAGATGCGATGCAACTGCTTATCAGGGGGATGGGGGCGGATACCAATCCTGTTGATTTGCAGGCTTTTGTCATGGATGAACTACTCCCGATATCCACGTTTACGATTAACGCGAAAAAATATTTCGTGGTTGTCCCGACACCTTTTATCGAGCCGGAAAGCGGGGAGTGAAATCCTCGCGTTTCACATATCTTCAAAATCGAGCCGGTAATCCGGCGTGATAATCGAATTCTCTATCAAGTCCTGCTGCTTCACCTTCGTCCCCGGGAATATAAGTGAATTGACGAACCGCGGTTTCCCTTCTATCAGGCAATTATCACCGATCACCGTATCCACCAGCTCGACGCCGTCCTCCATGCTCACATTGTTGCCGATGAGCGATGTCAATCCACGGCTGTGAAGCTCGTGTACGTTGCACATGATGAGGTCTTTCGGGAAAGTGATGTTCATATCGTCGCGCACGACATCGGCGCAGTAAACCGGGTAGCCGTCGTTGATAAAAATCTGGATGCTCTCGGTTATCTCGTATTCGTCGCGCATGGCCGTGCGCGGCGTGCGTCGTATGGCATCGAATATCGCCTGGTCGAACAGGTAGATGCCGCAACCCTTGAGGTTGTTTGGCGGATAGCGCGGCTTCTCGATTACCCGGATCACCCGGCCGTCCTCGTCGAGACGTATGGCGAAATTCCGCTTGATGTTGTCGGGGGTATCTATCTTGGTGGCGAGCACGGCGCCGGCTTCCTTGTCGTAGAAGATATCGAGCAATTTTTTAAGGTTGTTCGGGATGATGAAGATATCACCGAGGAAGAGGATGAACGGCGAGTGGATATGTCGCTCGAGCTTCGATACCGCGTGCGCGATGCCTATCTGCGATTCCTGTTCGAGGAAGTGCAGCTTCAGGCCGAGGCGGGAACCATCGCCGAATGTATTCTCGAAATGCTCCTGCAGATGCCCTACGACGACGAATATTTCATCTATGCCGAGGTCCTTCATGTATTCCATCTGGTACTGCACTATCGGCTTGTTGCAGATGGGAAGAAGCGGCTTGGGGTAGTTCTCGCTGATGGGAATCAGCCGGCTTCCTTTCCCCGCCGCGAGTATCGCTCCGGCAAGACGTTCTCGGGACATTGGCGAGCCTCCGGTATGATGAAATCGATTTACTTAGATTATCGCATAAATGAGTGCTTATCTCATCTCTTAAAGCGAAAGCCGCCCGGGCGGGCGGCAGGATTACCTGATGGTCTATGCGCCGGCTACGGAAGCCAATTCGCGAATCCCTCTACGTACCAATCATAGGTACTTGCGACGTAAACCTCATTGTAGTCATGGCGGCCTATATATGCACTGCCTGTCGCAATATTCCCTAAAGTAGTACCATCGGTACCGGTTTCCCAGCTTGCATCGGCCTGCATATCTCAGCGGTCAATTATTTTGTTCTCAGTACACCTCAAGGTCATGCAATCATCGTTTGTGCCTCGCAACCTAGTGCAGAATTTTTTTTGCTATCATTTTGGTGTGACATATAATACTATACGAGTGGAATTCCAGCCATGAGAAAAACACTTGTCATAATTATCATCATCCTATCAGCGGTATTTATAGCTGTATATGCAGCACTTGTAATCATCAGGGCCACTTATCCTTATCCTTTATGGGTTCTGGAAGATGAGGTTTTTATCCATGCCCTACGGTTATCGAGGGGGATGCCGGTTTACCAGGACTGGGACTCGACGTTCGTTCCTCTAATATATCCACCGTTCTATTATTTCGCGGGTGCTATCTGTATCAAGGTGTTTCCATTCCTACCGGCTTTGAGAATTATCTCGGCAACAGCCATTTTAGGCACCTTCGCAATTGTCATGATTATGCTGGCACGAGCCCGGGTTTCCCGGTTGTTTCTGGTGGCGACCGCCGGATTTCTATGCGCGGTATCACCAATGCTGGGCGGTAACTGGGAGCAGGTCAAAGTCGATGGATTGATGCTTTTATCCGTGCTCTGGGCAGGTGAGATTTTGACCCGCGAAAAGCTCCCTGGTCGAAATGTTATCGTAGCCGCCGTCTTATTCGGGATAGCCTTTTTCACGAAACAAACGGCGGCACCTTTCATTATCGCCGGTGCGTTGTTCGTGTTTTGGCGTGAGAAAAGGCAATTGTTTCTATTCTTGGCAAGCTTAGCGGTAGCGCTGGTTGGATTGAGCCTGCTGATCTATGTTTTTGCGGGAAAGGAATTCGCATTCTACATATTTAACGTACCGCTGCATCAGCCCCTTGATCCGCGAAGTTTTTTCGAAGATTTGCTGCCCTTGTGGCTGCGTAGATTTCCGGTAATATTACTTCTATCAGCTATAAGCGTGCCGCTTTTAATCAAGCATGGCGGCGGATACGTCCCTCGGCTTCTGATATATTACCTTCCCGCATCCCTTCTGGCTTACATCCTGCCACGGTGTAAATTCGCGGGATATTCGTTCAATATGCTTCCGTTTGTAATTATACGTTCGGTACTTGCGGGATGGGGATTCCATGTGCTGAAAACCAGGAACAGTGGAAATATACGGGCGTTGAGGCTGTTGCTGGTACTGGTGCTGCTTCAATTTGCGCTTCTTACATATAACCCATTTGAATTCGTGCCGAACGCCGATAACTATCGAATAAATGAAGCGGCAGTTAATGAGATTTCCAGGCTGGAGGGGCAGGTTTATCTTCCGGTAAGATGTTATGTCGCATATCTTGCAGGCAAGGATGAATATGCATCGTTTGTAGCAATCCAGGATGTTATCAGTTCGGGTCTCAAGGCTGAATATCCCGCCGGTTTGTTCGGCATGCTTGCCGGGGGGGGGGGGAGAGATCAGGTACATAATCGTACCTGAGGAAGACAGTCTTGGAATTATCAAAAAAATTGGACGGAAGGATTGTTTACAAGGGCTACATTTCCGATCCAGCGGACTTCTCTCCTAATCCGGCTATACTTGTTCCTCCCTTGTGTTTGTTCGAGATTACACCATCCACAGCCATGTTCAAAGAGTCTCAGAAGTAGTGATTACTTTTCTTCGCTCCTGTCCAGAGCCCCGCGTGCAAATGTCAGGAACCTGCGGGGCTGAATAATCAGAACCGCAGGCTCCATCCACGCAAAAGGGCGGGTATGATACCCGCCCCGAAAAGTGGATGGTTGCCAGAGTGAGAAAATAAAAGAAAAACGTTCCGTGAATTCGAATCTGTAAATCCTGAGCATTAAATTTATCGGCAGGGATGGGGGTTTCCTGAGGAAAAATAGGGACAGTCACGAATGGTGCTTTTTTAAGCCTTAATTCATTCTGTCAAAAGCATCTGTTATCAGGATTAGAAGAATCCGGGTGGCACCCCTTTACCGCGCTTATAGGTTCAAACCGGACGCATCATTGTAGCCCATCGCGCGGGAAAGGGGTGGTATGTCCGGCGTCCGAAGCAGCCACCCCTTTCCCGCGCAATATACATCATTGAGACTTCAAGTGCATGCAGTAAGCGCGGTAAAGGGGTGCCACCCGGAGCTTAATGATTATACGCCATTTTAAAAAAGCGCCATTCGGGACAGTCACCTATTTCGCTCGATGCAGCATAGGTTATCGTAGATTTACGAGCGAAATAGGTGACTGTCCCTATTTTCCCTAAATCAGCTTGTTCTCGCGAAGGTAGACCCTTATCTCGTCCTTCGACATCAGCTTGATGTTGTCGGTGGCGAATGCGATGCGGTCTTCATCCCTCACTTCGCCGAACGGGTCGAAGATAAACATGTCTTCGTCTTCCCGCGTATACGGCCTCTCCTCGGATGTGAGCAGTTCTTCCTCTATCTTCTCTCCCGGCCTGCGCCCGACGTGCTTGAATTCAATATCCCCGGCCTTGCCGTCGAGAAGCTCCTCGCACAGCGCCTGGGCCATGTCGACAATTTTCAGCGCCGGCATTTTGAGAATAAAAACTTCGCCCCCCTGGGCTTTCGACGCCGCTTTCAACACGAGGCGCACCGCGTCGGGGATGGTCATCACGAAGCGCGCCATCGCCGGATCGGTTATGGTTATCGGCCCGCCCGCCTTTATCTGGTTGATGAACATCGGGAGCACCGAGCCCGATGACCCGACGACGTTGCCGAATCGCACGGTGGCGAATATTGTGCGCCGCCGCCCCTTATATTTATTCGCCGCCGTTATCAACTTCTCGCTCAGGAGCTTCGTCGCGCCCATGGTGTTTATGGGACTCACCGACTTGTCGGTGTTGATGGCGATAACGCGCTCGACTTCCTGCTCCATCGCGACGTCGATGAGGTTCTGAGTGCCAAGGACATTGGTCTTCACCGCTTCGAACGGGTTGTACTCGCAGAACGGCACATGCTTCAGCGCCGCCGCATGAAAGATGATATCGATATAGTCGCATGCCCTGAGCAGGCGGTCCTTGTCGCGTACGTCGCCGAGGAGGAAACGGACATCCTTGCGCTCTCCGAGCTTTTGCTGGAATTCGAACTGGTTTGTTTCATTGCGGGAAAATATCCGGATGACTTCCGGTTCGTACTTGAGAAGCTGGTAAACGATCTCCCGTCCGATCGAGCCCGTGCCACCTGTAACGAGGATCCTCTTGCCCTCGAATACCCTGCGCATAGTGACCCCTCCATGGGTCGTATTCCCCTAAGGCTGTATATCGGACGCGCCGGCGCAAAATTGAGCCCGGGCGGGTCGGGGAGGCTCGAATCCAGAATTTAGTAACAAACCGTTGGAAACAGTCATCTAATATGAGTGAGGAAACCCATCCGAGGGAGGATTTGATGCGAAACTTATTTATCCTGCTTTCACTGTTGTTGCTGACAGCTATTATCGGTTGTTCCACTGGTGAGCAGCCGCTCGAACCCGTGACGGGTGTAGCGCGCGAGACAGGGGCGATGAATCATTACTGCTTCGGTTATTACAAGTTCATCGCCGACCCAGCGGCGGGTACACTCGACATAATCCCGCTCAGGGAAACGTCGATGCATCTCAACGCCCTGCCGTTTCTCGAACCCCCGGCGCTTCTGTATCTCAGCCTCGAATCGCTTGAATTCAACGGGAATATCATCGAGGCCGGTATCGGCCTAAGGCATCCATTCCTCGGGCTTACGGAATTTTCGGGATTCGATGTATGCGGGATTTTCATCACCAACGGTTCCAAGGCCGATTTCGATGACCCGGATTTGCGGATGGCGGTCGAGGGGGATACGCGGCTGCTGAACCCGGACGGATACACGCGCTGGTGGAATCCGGCGGAATTCCCGAGTAACGGAACGATCTTCGGCTACAAGGACGGCCTGCTCGGCGCGCCCGATTCGATGGCCGACTACAACTGCACATTGAACGGATATAAATTCTTCTGTGACGACCTCGACGATATCTCCGATGAAGTGGGTGACATGGATGTCACGAGCCGCTGCCTGTTCAGCGCCGGGCAGAAGAATGTCAGGCATTATACGATTGAACTCGGCGACGCGGGGCTTGAATTCAACTATGCCGTCGACGCCTGCTGGCAGTTTCCCGGCGGCGACCCGCCATGGAACGCGCCGGATGATTTCGCCGCGGATGCGAACCGCGCGGAAGCATGGAATGTCTCGATAACCGAGCTCGACAATACATTGTGGAACGACGGCGAAGGCAGCGGCGGCGATCTGTCGCTGCTCATCGATGTATGGGACCATTACGACGCCGGGATGAACACGGTCAAGATTGAATCATACGGCAACTTCCTCCCTCTCTCTGAATCGGTGGCAACCGGCGGGGGCGAATGCTATTCCACGTATCAACTGGACATCGCCGATGCCACTCCCGCGGCGGGAACCATCGACTTGCTCGTTTCCGTCATCTCCGAAGAAATGGACTATGGCGGGATGCTCGCGGGGGAACCGGTCACGGCATATTTCACATATACCGCGACAGTCGATGACGAGGCCCCGGTGCAGGATGACTTCCACGAATGGTGGGCGGGAATCGGCTACAACCATTACAACCTGAGCCGGAATCCGACCGTCGAGGACCTCGACCCGGCGTCGCTTACCCTCGAATGGTCGAACACGACATCGTTCCCGGCGCATTCGTTCAACACCGGCGGGCCGGCTATAGCCGACGGCAAGGTGTTCTTCGTTAACGAACCGAGTAATTATTACTGGCCGTCGACGCAGTACAGGGCGATGTGCATCAGCCTTTCCAACGGAGCCGAAATCTGGCAGACGCCGATAAATCAGTCGGGCGAAGCCGGGCGCTCGCTCTCAAGCCCGTTCTGGTATGAAGATAAAATCTATGTCGGCGGCGACCATGTGTACTGCCTCGACGATGAAACCGGCGCGGTCATCTGGAGCTATGACGGCGCGCCGTCGAATAACTATTCCTACACGCCGAACGCATTCAAGGTGTACGAGGGGAAGGTTTATTGCACATCGGTAACCGGCGTATTCGCCTGCCTCGATGCCGATACAGGCGCGGAGCTGTGGACTTACGTGTATGAGAACTCCGAGATGTTCCCCGCGACCGACGGCGAGCGTGTGTATTTCCCGAGCCGGTTCAACTTCTACTGCCTTGATTGCTCGGACGGCTCGCTGGTCTGGACGCAGCCGCTTCCCGAGGGCGGGGTCGCATGGAGCGGGCCGACCATCGTGGGCGACCGGGTCTATCAGAACGGATGGACGCCCGGGGTGCTTTATTGCTTCGATAAATACGACGGCACCGTAATCTGGTCATATGCCGTTTCCGGCTTGGCGTATTTGAATCCCACTCCCGCGCCGTTCATCGATCCGACCGATGACAAGCCGGTGTTCGTGTTCGGAAGCGCGACGAGCAGCTCGCTGTTGTGGGCGGTCAAGGATGACGGTGCGACATGCTCGCTGTTCTGGAGCGGCAATTACGGCAGCACTGCGCCATACTACGATGCGGCATGTGCGGTGTACGGCGATTACATCATCGCGCCGTCCCGGCATGGGAATTGTATTATCATCATCGACAAAATGACCGGTGGGATAGTGACCTACTACCCGTGTGCGGCTTATATTTCAGCGCAGGTGGGGATTGCGTATGACAGGCTGATCGTGCTTAGCGACGATTCGGTGGAGTGTTATATGTAAAAACCCGGGAATGTCTCGGGATTCTCTTAATTCTCGTCTTCTGAACAGCCTGAAATGCGAGTAGCTTTCGCAGAGTTCGTAATCATTGTTAAACCGCTCGTCATTATAAAATTTGTCTACGTAAGAAAATATTGTGCCGATCGTTCCGTTATCTATTTCATAGTACATCAGCAGGATATACTCCGGCTCCCGATCCAGAATGTAGTCGATATCGGTTTTATTATGCATCTTCCCCTTCAGCCTGCCGATATGCCGGTCCATTAATCCGAAACAATCGATCACCTTCGCTTTGCTCACATAAGGAATAAGGCCCGCTTCGCCAAGGGCGATCGTTTCACCGGGTTTCAAGATTGAACTGAGTTTTCGACCGAACTCGAGGTATTCGGGCATAACCATTGATTCACTCGAGATGCCGGTCCATCCTGTGCTGAATATCCTGTAATTATTCATCAGAAAAATGAGTTGCGTTGTGAAGGAATACATGAACAGGAGACTGATGAAAATGATGTAGAGGAAGCTCAATAGCCGATGCTTGATCTTCGTATAAATGAAATTGAGGCTATAGCTGAGGAAAATCATCAGGATTGGAGTGATGTGCGCGAGGAATCTGAACCCGGGCATCCATCCCCCTCCTGCATAAATGATGAAGAACGTGTAGACGATTATAATGCTCAGGCTTGAAGTCTTTTTGTAAATCCGGAACCATATTACGATAGCCGCGAGAGTCAACAGGGCAAAAAGAGGATTAAATGTTATCCCGAGAAATCCGAGAGAGAAGTAACGAGCGCCATCTGATATCTGAGAAAAACCGCCCAGTGTTTTGGCATAGTAAGTGTTTGGCAGAAAATCGTGGTAATAAAGATACCTTGAAAGTTCAAGTCCGATTACGCTGATCGTAAGAGGCATCCAGGCAATACCAAAGGTGCTGCGGGACGGGGGAGCGCGATGCTTGCCCGCATAATATCGGGATACATGGAATATGTATGCGATAAGCAGAAGAAAACTCTCGGGGCGGGTTAGAATTAACAGGATCAGAATGATCTGGGTCGTCAGGAGAGAGCGTGCTGTGCTCGCCGGATTAAGGAGGAGTATGAAATATACTGTTAGGAGTAGCATATATAGAGGCGTTTCGAGTCCGCTTACTGACCAAAGGCCGAAGTATAAGTTTATCGAAAGCAGTAATGCGGCCAGTCTGCCGACTGCGTTGTCCCCTATAAAACACTCTGTGCGGAAATAGACGAAATACAGCGTTAAGCATCCGAACAGAATGCCGAGAATCTTGGCGCACCACAGGAGGCCCATCTCTCCGTCCGAAAAGCCGAGAGCCGAACAAATCGCCATCAGGAATACCCAGGTTGGATTAGAGAAGCCTTCGACGCGTTCCCCGGGATTGTATACGAGGCCCTTTCCAGCGACGAGGTTGTCGGCGTAGCGAAATGTTATGAACGGATCATCGAGCGTATGGTTGAAATAGTGGATGCATTGAGCAAGGAAAATCAGGATGATGAATATGAAAATGGCGATGTCAACCCGCTTGCTCATACAATGATACTCACTTGTAAAAAATCAGGACTGTCCTGATTTTCCAGTTATTCTTTTTCTTTCGGCGCGAAGAAATATCCCCCGTTCTCCGCGATCATTTCGGGCGTCATTGTCCAGTATCCCGCGAAGTCGATATCGTCCTGTCCCCCCTCGACGTCGAGGTCGATCCAGTCGGAATGCACCTTCAATCCCCACCGGACTTCCCACACATCCGGCCCGAGCGGGATTTCGTAGCCGGTGTTCAGCTCGTTATCCCAGACTTCGATCGGCACCTCGACCTCCTCCACCTCGGCTTCGTAGACTATATACGGCTTTCCGGTGCGATAATGCTTCTGCACTTCGCCGGTCGCCTGGTCGGTCACCCAGTGCGTCTTCTTCCCGGTCGGACGATACAGTTTATACCATAGCACCGCCTTATACCGGTCGGCCTGCCCGTTGTCGATGTGAATCCGGATGCGGATAGAATCGGGCGCGGTGTTGAGCGCGCGTCCGAACGGATTGACGAACTGCTCGTAGTCGGGCGACCAGCTTCGCCAGCCATCCTCGTCGCGGGGATCGTCCTGAACCGTGGTTTCCATCATGATGGGCTCATACAGTCTCGGGGACTCCATCAATCCCCTGACGATGTTGACGACATCCTCCCCGCGCAAATCCCTGAATAAAACAGTGCCGTCTGGGGCAAGGAGGAAATTTTGCGGGATGTAGCGAATCTTCCGCTCCTTCGCGATGGATGTGTTCCATCCCCCGAGTTCGGTGACGATGGGGAACGTCATCTCGTTATCTTCTATGTATTTGAGCATATCGGCTTCGGTCTTCGGGGTGTCCATATTCACGCCCACGATGATGAATTTCTTTCCGCCGAACTGCTTCCACGCGTCGACAATGTTCGGCACCTCACGCTTGCACGGGCCGCACCAGAAAGCCCAGAAATCGATGAGGAGATACATCCCCGCGTTATAGTGGTTGGCGAGGTCGAATGCCTCCCCGTCGGGGGTGACGCCCGCGAACGGTGGGAAATACTCCCCGACTCCCGGCGCTTCGCTCTTGAATTGCGCGCCTGACGGTAGAACCATCATCGCGAGAAGGATCAAAACGCTTAATGTAATGGTGATTGTTTTCATTGCACAGCTCCCGGTAATCGATGATTTCACTTCGTCGTGACATTTTATCAAATATGGCGATTCCGCGCTCGACTGTTTCAGCGACTGCATCTGCGATATAATCTGACTCATGGGGGTGCCATGACCATGGTTGAATCGCATGTCGAAATGCATCATCCCGAAGCGCTCCACGGCCCTGACGGGCCGGCGATCGAGGTCGAGGACTTGTCGAAAGCCTTCCGCCTCTACACCCAGCGCACTCAGAGCGCCATAGAACGCTTCCTGATGTTCAAGCAGTCACGCTATGAAACGCTGATGGCGCTGAAGGACATCACGTTCGATGTGCCACGCGGCGAAGTGCTCGGCATCATCGGCCCCAACGGCAGCGGGAAATCGACCCTCCTGAAAATCCTCGCCGGCATCTACAGGCCGACCACCGGCACGTTCAAGCTCAACGGCAAAGTCGCGGCGCTTCTCGAACTCGGTGCGGGATTTCATCCGGAGCTTACCGGGCGCGAGAATGTCTACCTCAACGGCAGCATCCTCGGCATGACCCGCCGGGAGATGGATTCGCGCTACGGGGAGATCGTCGAATTCTCAGGGCTGAAGCGGTTCATGGATACGCCGATAAAGAGCTATTCGTCGGGGATGATAGTGCGTCTCGGGTTCAGTATCGCCGTGGCGGTCGACCCGGAGATAATCCTCATCGACGAGGTGCTCGGCATAGGCGATATCGGCTTCGCGAAGAAATCATTCGAGCGGATACAGGAATATGCCCGCTCGGGACGAACCATCCTTTTCGTGAGCCACGACATGAGCGCGATAAGTTATTTCTGCAACCGGGTGATTCGTCTCGATGAAGGCTGCATCATGAGTATCGGCGACCCGGAGGAGACGACCGAGGAATACATCAAGTCGCTGAAGCAGCGCCGCAGCGATATACGCGGCAAGGGGCAGCTCCTGTTTCGCGACCAGCTCGCCCGCGAGCGCAAGGGCACCGGCGAGATGAAAATCGAATCGGTGAAATTCCTCGACAGGCAGGGCAGGGAAGCCTATCTGTTCAAGACAGGCGACCCGATGCGCATCGCTATCGAATACAGCACCACGCAGCCCATCGCGAATCACATTTTCTTTATGACGATCCACCGCTCGTCGGGCGAAGTCATCATCGGGCCGTTGCAGCACGATGTCGGCGAGACGTTGAACGGCCCGGGGCATCTAAGCGTCAGCATCGACAAAATTCCCCTCCTCCGCGGCGAGTATCTCGTCACCCTCGGCTTCTTCAAGCCCGACATGGTGGAGGCATATGATTTCCACGACAAATACTACGCCTTCACCACCCAATCCCCCCCCGACTGGGGCATGAAGGGATTTCTGGATGTAGGGGTTAAGGTTGAGTATGGGGGATAGGTGTTGAATATGGGGGAACCCTATCTAAATCCCCCCAACCTTTCTCAACCCCCCTCCTTCCTGCTATAATTCACCCCTAAGGAGAAACCGGCTGAATGGCAGAGCTCAAGATACATCTCGGGCCGTTGGAGCTTCAGAATCCCGTATGCGTCTCCTCGGGGACATACGGCTACGGCGAGGAGTTCGAGGATTTCATCGAACCCGGCGACCTCGGCGCCCTGTTCACCAAGGGGATCACCCTCAAGCCGCGCGCCGGCAATCCGCCGCCGCGCATCGTTGAAACACCGTCGGGGATGATAAACTCCATCGGGCTCGAGAATCCCGGCCTCGAATATTTCCTCGAAAATGACGCACCGCGCCTCGGGGATTACGAGTGCAAGATAATCGTCAACATCAACGGGGAGACCATCGATGAATACGCCGACCTCGCGGGCGAGCTCAACTCGTGCGAGCATATCGACGGCATCGAGCTGAATGCGTCATGCCCCAATGTGGAAAAAGGCGGGATGGCGTTCGGCATCGACCCCGGCACCCTGTTCGACCTCACATTCACCGTACGCGGACGCACCACGCTACCCCTCATCGTCAAGCTGACTCCCAACGTCGGCGACATCGTGCCCCTCGCGCAGGCCGCCGTCGAGGGCGGTGGCGATATCCTCCACATCGCGAACACATTTCTCGGGATGGCGATAGATGTCGAGACCATGCATTCCCGCCTCGCGCGCGATTACGGCGGCCTCAGCGGACCGGCGATACGTCCACTCACACTCGTCCACGTGCATCGCGCGCATAACAGCGTGAATGCCCCGATTATCGGCGGGGGCGGAATCTGGGAGACCCGCGACGCCATCGAGTATTTCATCGCCGGCGCGTCGGCCGTAAGCATCGGCACGCTGAATTACACGCATCCCGCGCGCTCGGTGGAAATCATCAAGGGCATCTCGGATCATCTCGACAGGAAGAATCTTTCGCTCGAGCAGTTGATCGGCAGCTACAAGTCGGCCATCACGCCGGAGATGTAGCATCGGGAGGAGATTGTGGCTAAGATACCTGACGAACTGAAACAGGCCGAAGGGCTTAAATCAGTCAGGGCCGACATCAAGCGGCGGCGACTTAAGCTTTGCAGGGAGGACCTCGTGGAATACAAGCATATCGTTCTGGAACGGGACTACCCCTTCGCGACACTCCGCATACGCAGGACGGATGACGACGGCAACTCGCTGAACATCGAGGCGGTACGCGACCTTCGCGACGCGCTTATCGAACTCGCCGATGACCCGAATATCAAGGTGCTGTTCGTCACCGGCAACGACCGCGTATTCAGCGTGGGCGCGGATGTCGCCCAGATAAAAGACCTGAACCCGTGGGAAGTGCGCGACCTCGTCAGGCGCGGCAAGGATGTCTTTCAGCGGCTGGAGGAACTCGATTTCGTCACGATAGCCCTCCTCAACGGGCTCGCCCTCGGCGGGGGCTTGGAACTCGCCATGTGCTGCGATTTCCGCATCTCGTCGCCGAAAGCGCGCTTCGGGCTTGTCGAGGCGAAGATTGGCCTCATCCCCGGATGGGGCGGTACTCAGCGGCTTCCGAAAATTATCGGCATGGCCCGCGCTCTCGAAATGGTCTACACCGGCGAGACAATCAAGCCCGATGAAGCGCTCAGGCTCGGACTGGTGCAGCAAATAATCGGCAAGGATGATGATATCGAGGAGGAGGGCAGGAAATATGCCGAGAAATTCCTCAAGCTTTCCAAGGTAAGCCTGATGCTCGGCAAACGGGCGGTGCGTACCGGTTTCGAGATGCCGCTAATCTACGGCAACGCCCTCGAGAGCGAATTGTTCACCCTCGCCTGGGCGAGCAAGGACAGGATGGAAGGATTCGATGCCTTCCTCCAGAAACGCAAGCCGGATTTCAAGGACGAGTAATCCTCTTATGTAGCGAATATAAGTGGCATTTTCTGCATCTAAATTTAATGAATGCGGTAGTTTTCATATGACTGAATCCAGGCGCAGGATTTGAGGTGTTCACGCATGCTCAAGAAACTTTTTCTAATAGTGATTCTTGCAACAGCCGGTATCCTGTTCACCGGATGTTCCGGCGCGGGTGCTCCTGTAAATCAGCCGGACCCGCTGACCGAGCATCAGCCGGCTTCTCTCACGAACCACTACTGCTGGGGACTCTGGCAGGGCATAATCGACTCCGATACTGAAACCATCGATTTCGTGAAGCTGCGGGAAGGCAACCTGCATCTCAACGCCCTCGGATTCCTCGAACCGCCCGCCCTCGTATACCTCAGCCTCGAATATTTGCAATTCAACGGGAACCAGATTATCGCCGATATCGGTCTGAGGCACCCGTTCCTCGGGCTGAATGAATTCACCGGCTTCGATGTATGCGGCATTTTCATCAGCAACGGCTCGGTGTCGGGATTCGACGACGCGAGCCTCGTGATGACGGGCGAAGGGGATACCCGTCTGCTCAACCCGGATGGCTACTCCCGCTGGTGGAATCCATCCGAATTCCCGGCTGACGGCACGATATTCAGCTACAAGGACGGCCTCCTCGGCGCGCCGGACAGCATCGGGAATTTCAACTGCACGCTTAACGCCTACAAATATTTCTGCGACGACCTTGACGACATCACCGATACCCTCGCCGATGTCAATCCCGAAGGACGCGCCGTGTTCAGCGCGGGACAGAAGAACGTACGACGGTATGAAATTGAAATCGGCAACAACGGCCTCGTATTCAACTATGCCGTCGATGCATCGTGGCAGTATCCGCTCGGCTCGGCGCCGTGGGACCCCCCCGACGACTTCGCGCCCGGGGCGAGCCGTCCCGAAGCATGGCGCGTCGATATATCGGAAATTTCAAATACCCTCTATTACGATGAAGTCTCATCCACCGGCGGAGGAAATCTCTCCCTTTCGATTGACGTATATGACTGGTTCAATGCCGATTTGAACGTTGTGTGCGTGGAAGCGCCCGACGTCCTCCCGGTCGCCGAATCATCAATGCCTGTCGGCAGCGGGACCGGCTATTCGGCTTACGAAGTCGATATATTCGGGGCTACTCCGTCACAGGCGGGCGACCTAAATGTACTGATTACCGTCGAGAGCGAAACCGACGATTTCGGTGGATTCATCCCCGGCACGCCGACGAGTTCCTATTTCGTCTACACAACCCAGGTAAACGCGGGCAGCGCGAATGAACCCCCCGTGGCGGATGCATCCAACGCCGGCCCGATATGCGGGCTCGTGACGGTCGAAGTCACGCTCGACCCGGAAGGCAGCTACGACCCCGATGGCACCATCGTCCTGTATGAATGGGATGTCGAGACCGACGGAGTTTACGACTATTCGAACACCGACGGCTCGATTCTTTACCATACCTTCACCGATGCCGGGGAATATGAGATAACGCTTCGCGTCACCGATGACCTCGGCGCGACCGATACCGATTCCATCATGGGCGACTATGATGAACCGGGGCCCATAAGCTATATCGACCTTCCGGACATGCCCACCGCGCGTGAAAGGCCGTTCGTCGCCGAATTTGACGGGTTGATATATGTCATCGGCGGATGCACGGGGGCTTATATGTATCCCACCGGCGCTGTCGAGGTATTCGACCCGGACGACGTGTCGTGGACGACCGGTTATGCGCCCATGCCTAATCCATGCTGCGCGGGGGCTGTCGGTGTGATTGACGGCATCATCTATTGCGCGGGAGGCGGCCCGTCGATCAACAACCTTCTCCAGGGCTATGATGTCGAAAACGACCAGTGGCTCACCGGGCTTGCGAGCGCCCCTTCGGCTCGCGTAAACCTCGCGGGAGCGGTCCTCGAAGATAAATTTTATGTAATGGGGGGCTACAACTCCGGGCCGAAGAACGCAGTGGAAGTGTACGACCCGGTCGCCAATTCATGGAGCGTCGTCGCCAGTTCGCTGGCCGCGAGGAACGGCCCCGGCGCGGTGGCTTATGGCGGGAAAGTTTACCTTTTTGCCGGATTCCCGCTCACGAGCGGCGCGAATTATGACACGATAGAGGTTTACGATCCGGGAACGAACACGTGGGATTTTCTGCCCGGTACGATGCCTGACGCGCGCGGCACCGGGGCATGGGCCATCACCGCCGGGAAGATTTATTATTTCGGCGGCATAAACGCGGCATATGATTTCACGACCTCAGTGCATTCATATGACATCGTCGGAGAGACCTGGGCCGCCGAAACGAGCCTGCCGTCGCCATGGGTCTACCAGCGGGCCGCGACATACTGCGGCGAGATATACATCTTCGGCGGAATAGGCCCGACCTGGAGTGACATACTGAATACGGCGATGCTTGCATCGTTCTGATAAGTGGTAAAATAAGAGGAAGAATAATCGCAATTTCAAGGAGTGAAATTCAATGAAGAAGTACCTCATGGCCCTTATCCTCGCAATGTGTTTTCTTTTCATCATCGGATGCTCCGGCGGTAATAGCGTTTCGTCACCGGAACCGCCCGCCGATGAACTCCAGGCGGCTTCAAGTGATGCCAGCCATTATATCTGGGGTTACTGGCAGGGGATTATCGATCCCGATGCCGAGACCATTGAATTTACAAAGTTGAGGGAAGGCAACTTCCATCTCAACGCGCTCGGGTTCCTCGAACCCCCGGCGCTCGTTTACCTGAGTCTCGAAGGACTTGATTTCAACGGCAATCTCATCACCGCCGACATCGGCCTGAGGCATCCGTTTCTCGGACTGACCGAATTCACCGGCTTCGATGTGTGCGGCATATTCATCAGCAACGGCTCTGTGTCCGGATACAACGACGCGAGCCTCGTGATGACGGGTCCGGGCGACACCCGCCTGCTCAATCCCGACGGCTGGTCCCGATGGTGGAATCCGTCCGAATTCCCCGCAAACGGCACGATATTCGGTTACACCGACGGCCTTCTCGGCGCGCCCGACAGCTATGCCGATTTCAACAGCACTTTGAATGGATATAAATATTTCTGCGACGACCTCGATGACCTCACCGACACCCTCGCCGATGTCAATCCCGAGGGGCGCGCCGTGTTCAGCGCGGGACAGAAGAATGTCCGGAGATATGAGATCGAGATGGGCGGCGGCTTGATTTTCAATTACGCCATCGATGCCGCATGGCAATATCCGCAGGGCGCCCCCCCCTGGTCCGTACCGGATGATTTCGGCCCCGAAGCCAATCGCGTCGAGGCGTGGAATGTTGTCGTGAACGAAGTTGATAACACGCTTTACAACGACGGCTCCGAATCGGGAGGCGATTTAAGCCTCTCGGTCGATGTCTATGACTGGTACAACGCCGATATGAACACTGTGCGCGTCGAATCGCCCGGCAATTTCGCCATGGTCGAATCATCCATGGCCGTCGGCGGCGGAACCGGTTATTCGACATATGAGATCGACATCACCGATGCCACCCCGGCGCAAGGTTCGATCGACCTTCTCATCAGCGTCATGAGTGAAGAGGAAAACTGGCAGGACTTCATGCCCGGCGTGAACACAACGTCGTATTTCATGTACGCGGCTGAAGTGGGAACTGAAACCCCGGTCGTGATAAGCATCGTATGGGCCGACCCGGTTGAGATGCCGAGCTACAGCACCCCCGGCGACCTCCATGATGATGAAATCAGCCCCTGCGTGATGCAGGAAACAGACAACGAGCTGAAAGCGTTCTGGTAT
>CAZSPL010000005.1:21352-50329 GCA_964608735.1 uncultured Planctomycetota bacterium
GACTGGGGCGGCTACTACAACTACTACAGCAGCGATGTCGGCGCATACTCGTTGAACGGCCTCACCTGGTATGGCAACAAGGACACTTTCGGTACATTGAGCACAGGCCCGGGGTTCCAGAGGCACGACCAGGCGAAGATGGCGCCACACCAGGGCGGTTCATGCGCGGCGGTGTCCGGCGTCTTCAGCGGGTTTTACATGACACTGTTCGATAACGACCGAATCATCAAATCATCGCCGACTTACACGTTCGACTGGATACCGAATTACACATACAACATCGAAGTCATGACCGATAATACGGGCTACATCTATGCGGTCAGCGACGGCGGCGGGATTATCAACGGCAATAAAACCGCAAGCCCGAACATATGCTCCGGCTCCAACCCGTATGTGGTTTATTCCGGCGGCGATGCCCGCCTCAGCCATGTCCGCTCATGGGGATGTGATTCGTCGAACATCCTCTGGCTCGTATACGGTAAAACTTCGCTCGACGGCATCTACCTCGCTAACGGCGACGACTCCAATAACACGAGTTGGACGACCGGCTATCTCGTATGGTCGGACGCCGCATATGACGACATCCGCGACCCGAGCATGGACCTCGTGAACGGCGTGATTCATTTGAGCTTCGTGCGTCGCGAAATCGCAAGCGGCACGTATGAGCTCTGTTACACGCACGGCGACACGACAGACGGATTCTCCACCCCTGTTGTCATTGATACGAGCGCATCGCCGATAGAGGATGCCCATCTGCAGTACGGCAATTATGCGGGCTACAATATCCCCGCCACGGCATATATGAAGGAGAACGCGATATGGTTCGCCTTGTCGCCTGATGAAGGCAACACGTGGCAGCCGCCGGAAGCGGTGCAGACGCTGTCGGAGGTCGCGGAAGACCCGGATATGATTTTCATCAACCACGTCGGTTCCCTGACGCAGGATTTCATTGTCATATGGGTACAAGGCGGCGGCTCAGCCAATGATTGCTACTCACGCATGGGCTTTTTCACTGCAGACTGAGCGTATTCATTGCCGAATCCACCCCCCTGAAACAGGGGGGTTTTTTTGTAACCGATGTTCTTCGCCAATCCGCCGGGGCTTTTTGATATAATTGCGCATAGAGGCGTTGAAAGGAACTCGGTATGAGAATCGGCAAATTTGAAATATCCTGGTCCGACATCGGCAAGATAATCGCCGGTATCGTGACCATCTTCGTTTCATTCTACATTTTTTACCATGTAAACAGCATGTGGCGGATAATATTCCTCGCCCTGCTTGTCGTCATATTTTTCTCATACAGGAAGATCCTGGCGAGGAAGATCATGTCGCCGAACCTTCAGAAGAAGCTCGAAAGCGACCACGGGCACAAGAAGTACGGTTCCTGAGAGCCGTATTCCTCGGATTCATTATAATCATCATAATCATCCCCCGAAGCTTGGTCTTATATAGTGCCGGATGTAAAATAATGCACTGGAAACCGGCGTGGCTATAGCGTCCTACATAATCGTCAACTTTTTGCTCATCGCGACGCATCTCCTTCTCGCGCACAAGTGGCTTCGGCCGAGGGGACGTTCGATGACCGAGGTTGCCGTGGCGGCGGCATTGAGCGCCGTCGCGCAACTCGTGGTGACGATGGTCGCGCTCGGCCTGCTGCTGAGGTGGCTCAGGGCGCCGGAATTATTCTGGGTAAACATCGCCCTGTGCGCCGTGTTGCTTGCCGTATTCAGGATACGTCCGGGCGACCTGCCCAAACTGATGGGGGATATCTTCCGGTGGATCCGCGGCTTCACCGGGCTTCTCAAGGGCGATGCGGTTCTCATCATCCTCACGATCGTAATAGTGATGCTTCTCCTCTGGCTGCTGTTCTTCGGCGTATTGATTCCCCCATATGCCTGGGACGCGCTGGTCTACCATCTTGGCGCAGTCGGAAGCTGGATGCAGTCTGGCTATCTCAGCCAGAACGCCGGGAATGTCGAGCGCCCGATGAACACGTATCCAAGAAACGTCGAGCTCCTCTTCTTCTGGAATATCGTCTTCCTGAAATCAGACACCATCGTAAACTGCACGCAGTTTTTCTTCATACCCCTCGGCATGATGGCGGCATATCTTATCGCGCGGCGTACCGGGCGGAGGCGTCGGACGGCTCTCTATGCGGGGCTGCTGTTCGCCGCGTTCCCGGCGGTTATCCAGCAGGCGGATACCTGCTATGTCGACCTTGCGTCCAACATACTTTTCCTGATGGGACTTGCATTTCTTCTAAGGCCGAGGATCGAATTCAGCGATATCGTATACGGCACGCTCGGGCTGGGATTATTTCTCGGCGCGAAAGGCAACGCGCCCTATTTCGCGGCCGGGGCGATTGTCCCGCTGATTATCTACCACATCCCGCACCTGTGGCGGCGCGTCGGCCTGAAGCGCGTCACCGGGTGGCTCGTCACCGGCATCGTCATGATTCTCCTCACCGGGTCATGGGCCTATGCAAGCAACTGGATAAAATACGGCAATCCCGCGTATCCATACATCATCGAGTTCAACGGCAAGGCCGTCTTCCACGGTTTCCGCACCATGGGCCACCTCGAAGAGGCGCACCTGCTGAAAGAGCAGTTCGAGCCGATGCAGGAGATGTCGCCGCTGAAGCGGGTCTATTATTCGTGGTCGGAACCGGTGGGATATTATGCTTATGACCTCCGAGTCGGCGGGTTCGGGCCGATATTTTTCGTGCTCCTGATGCCCTGTATGGCCGCGTCGCTGCTGATATCGGTGCTGCGTCGCGACGGGCGCATGTTCTTCACCATCGCGGTATTCCTCCTCTCGTTCTGGGCATTCCCGCATGCGCGCCACTGGGTGAGGATGCACATGTTCGTCGGGGTGGGATTTGCCGTAAGCCTCGCATACCTGATCGACCTCATGAGGATGTCGCGCGCTGTGCACCTGTTGCGGATGTCCGCATTATTTCTCGCCCTGATGACGATTTTTCTCGGGTCGGCGAATCATTCGATGGCTCCCGCCGTGTTCGACTACTACCTCTCTTCGCCGCCGAGTATGTGGCATTCATCGCAATACATCAGCGACGGCTACGAGCTGCAGGTATTCCGCAAGGCTTATGAGGTCGCGAAGCCGGGGACTTCGATTGCCTATGACAGCAGCTTCAAATACTGGTTCCTGTACCCGTTGTGGAATCGCGATTTCTCCAACCGGGCGTACTTCCTCGAATACTCCGGCGAGCTTATGTGGAAGCGGGCCATCGATGATTGGGAAATCGATTTTCTCATCACCGGCACCGATTCGAAAGTATATAAATGGGCTGAAGAAAGGCCGAATAAATTTGAACAGCTTGTAAAGGGCGGGAATCTCAGCCTGTTCAGGGTTATTCGCGATGAGGGTCAAACAGCGGGGACGGAACAAACAAGTAACGAACAAACACCGGAGGATGGCGATGCGTCGCAGAATGATTAAGCTGAGTCACTATGCCGTCAAGGGGATTATCTGCCTCATGTGGGCGGCTGTTGCATTCCAGGCGGTGGTGTATTTCGTAAACCCCGTAAGGGTCGATACATACCGCCTCGCCGTGGAATATTGGCGCGGCATGTGGACCGTGCTCTTCAGCTGATTTCATCCGGCCTGCCCGTATGCTTGCACTGCGGATAATAATCTATATTTTCATCACCGGCTTCCTCTTCTATGCCGCCGCGGTTTTCACATGTAAAAAATTGCGTCCCGATTCGCTGCTCGATGAAATCATCGCGACGTCGGTAGTCGCGATAAGCCAGCAGGTGCTGAGCGGATGGGTTCTCGGCCTGCTCGGACACCTGTTCGTCGTGGAACATTTCATCCTCAACGTGATAATTTCATCGGCGCTGATTATCCTCTCCAGGCCGTCGGGGAAAGACTGGACGGCTCCCTTCAGGATTGTGACGCGCGCCATACGAGGCTTGCGCGCGCATCTGCGCCGTTTTGATGTCCGCCTGTTCTTCCTCGTCGATGCCGTCTTCGTGCTCTTCATGTTCGCGCGCGGGATTATCTATCCGCCGTATTCGTGGGACGGCATCTACTACCACCTCACCGAAGTCGGCTTCATGCTCCAGGATGGCGGCATCGGCTCGCTGCCGATATACCCGGTGGAAGCATTCCCGAGGAACATCGAGCTCACGTACCTCTGGCACCTGATTTATCCGAGGCACCAGCTTTTCATCAACTGCATTCAGATTTTTTATATGTTCCTCGCGATGTTCGCCATCGCGGGCATATTGAAAAAAGCCGGATGCCGCTCCGAATCCGCGGCGTTCGGCGCGCTGATGTTCCCGGTGACGCCGTTGGTGCTTCAGCAATCGACAACGCTGCTCATCGATATAGCCATCGCCGCGTGTTTCCTGAGCGGCATCAATTTCCTGCTCAGCCCGAAAATGAAGCTCTCGGATTTCCTGCTTGCGGGACTTGCATTCGGGATCGTCCTCGGCGGGAAGGGGACGGGTTTCTTTCTCATCCTGGCGGTGGCTATCCCCTGGATAATCTTTCGCGCATACGGGCTGATAAAGCGAAACGGCTTCGCGCGATATGCCGGCTTCCTCGCCATATTACTCCTCGCGATTCTTATCAACGGCGTCTGGATATACGCACGCAACTGGGCGGCATACGGGAACCCGGTGCGTCCATATCACGTCGTAATCGCCGGGAAAACCATTTTCCCCGGGGAGAGGTCGTTCCAAAGCCATGTCGCGCCAGACTTGCTCAACTGGGTTTATACGAAACTAAAGGATAAGTCGTGGCTCGGAAAGCTCTACTATACATGGTCGGAACCGGTCGAGGGGATTTCATATGACGGAAGGCTCGGCGGGTTTGGCCCGATATATTTCATCCTCCTTCTGCCTGCGATGCTTGCATCATGGATTACCGCGCTCCTGTTGAGGCGATGGAAATATCTCCTTGTCGCGCTGATGTTCGCTCTCGCGCTTCTTGCCATCCACCCGATGGCATGGTGGAGCCGATACAGCGTGTTCTTCGTCGCCGCGGGAATACTCGGCTATGCATTCATGGACGGCATCGGGTTCAAATCGGATTTCAGGAAAGCGGCGCGGTATATCGCCATCGCGCTCGCGGTCATCTCGTTTTTCTGCTATTTCAGGATAACTAATCTCGACCTCGCGAGGCTCGATCACTATCTCACGAAGGGGCCGCGGTACTGGCATCCCACGCAGTACATGGCCCAGGGCTGGCAGAGGGGATTTTTCCAGCAGGTCTATGAATATCTCCAACCAGGCACCACGATAATGTTCGATAACTCGTTCGAGAATTTCCTCGTCGCGCCGCTATGGAACCTCGATTTCTCAAACAGGTCGGTGTTCGCGCTTACGGATGACAAGGCCGAGTGGTTCCGCGTGCTCGACGAATCCCATGCGGATTATGTCATCGTGGGGAAGCGCGGTAAATCCGTGGCGTGGACATATGAGAATCCCGGGCGATTCGATCCGCTCGAACAAAGCGATACGTTTATCTTCTACCGGGTGAAGCCCGTTCCATCGGTAAATGATGGCGATTAGGATAACGCTCTATATATTTTTAACGCTGCTGCAATTCTATGCCGCCAATATCTTCGCGCGCAGACGCCTGCGAATCGAAGGCGTCGCCGATACTTTCATCGCGACATCGGTAATCGTAATAAGCCAGCAGATTTTGACCGGCTGGATCCTCGGCCTGTTGAACCACCTGTTCATGCCGGAATTGTCGGTATTCAATTTCATCATCTCGTTTTTTCTGCTCATCATCTCCGGTCCGCGCGGCGGCGGATGGACAGTGCCGTTTCACTTCGTCATCGACATCATCCGCTCATGGAAACGCGCATGCAGGCGTCTCGATGTCCTCATCATTTCCTGCGTCGATATCGCCCTTTTCATTTTCCTGCTCGCGCGGGGGATCGTCTTCCCGCCTTATTCATGGGACGGCCTTTACTACCATCTCAGCGAAGTCGGCTTCATGATTCAGGATGGCGGGCTCGGTTTCATCGAGCGATATCCATTCGATGTCTTCCCCCGGAATATCGAGCTGACCTATCTCTGGCAGACAATTTTCATACGGCACCAGTTGCTCATGAACTGCGTGCAGCTTCCCTACGTGATTCTCGCGGTATTCGCTTGCTATGGGATACTTCGCAAAGCCGGATGCCGCGGCGGGACATCGGCGCTCGCAGCGCTTATGTTCCCGGCGATACCTATTGTCATTCAGCAGTCGACGACCGCGTTCATTGATATCGCCGTCGCGGCATGTTTCCTCGGCGGCATCAATTTCCTTGTCGCGCAAAGGATGCGCATCTCTCATGTCGTCCTCGCTGGACTCGCCTTCGGTATCGTCGCGGGTGCCAAGGGGTCCGGCCTGCTGCTTGTGACAAGCGCCGCCGCAACGTGGATTGTCATTCGTATCTATGGGCTGATTAAACGAAACGGCTTCCGGCGCTATGTCTTGTGGATCGCCGTGCTGCTGTTTGCGATATTGCTCAACGGTTTCTGGCTTTACGGCCGCAACTGGGCGGTATTCGGCAACCCGTTGCAGCCGTACAACGTGAATATCGCCGGGGTGCGGATATTCAACGGGACGATGAATTTCAGCGACCACTACGGGCCGGACCTGCTCGGGGAATACTATGATTTGATGATGAGCAAATCGTGGCCGGAGAGGATGTATTATTCGTGGTCGGACCCGAAGTCGTGGCTGAACTATGGCGGGCGCTCCGGCGGATATGGCCCGCTGTGGTTCCTCATGCTGCTTCCTGCATTCATCGCCGCCTTCCTCATCGCCCTGATACAGCGCCGGTGGCGATTCCTTATGGTTGCTGCGATGCTCCTCGTCCCGTTTTCATCGATATACCAGTTGGCCTGGTGGCTTCGCTACAGCATGTTCGTGCTTTGCATAGGGATGCTCGGTCTTGCGTTTGTCGATGGCATCCTGCGGTTCTCCGATGCAAGGCGCCTGCTTCGCTACACCGCGCTCGCCCTTGCATTCTCCGCCTGTTTTTTCTATGTGCGCGTCGCTGACCGCGATCTCGCCAGGCTGCAATATTACATCGATTACGGGCCGGTATACTGGCATCCCACGCAGTTCGCGGCGGAAGGGTGGCAAGCGACTTTCTTCCGCGAGATATACGAATATGAAAAGCCGGGAACGACGATTTTTATCGATGACTCTTACAAATACATGTGGGTGATATGCCTCTGGAACCTCGATTTCTCCAACCGCGTCGTCTTTGCGGATTCGGGTGACCGGGCGGAATGGTTCGACCGGCTCGCGACATCGAATGCCGATTTCGTGCTCGTCGGGAAGCATGGGATGTCATACCAGTGGGTGGGGAGTTACCCCGAAAGGTTCGAGTTGCTCCATCAGAGCGCTGTTTTCGCTTTTTACCGGGTTAAATGAAAAGGGCGCGAGGGATTTTTAGAGAGAGGACTGAAGTTCAATCCTGTATCAAAATGACACAGCCCTTGGAGGATAAAACCCTTGACAAGAGTTTGTTTATGTAGTATATATACTACATAAACAAAGTCAAGTTCACCTTGCCATTGACGGAGGGTAATTTATGTAGTATGCATACTACATAAATTGAGTTATGGTAGCTATGGGACTTCATTACAAATACCTAAGAGCTCTTCCTGAGATTTCTTCTTATATGAGGGAGTTAAATAAGCCAATCCTGCGATTCAGAGATATGTCGAAGATTTTGGCTGATAAGCAGCTTGCATGG
Source organism: uncultured Planctomycetota bacterium (assembly GCA_964608735.1). Lineage (GTDB taxonomy): Bacteria > JAJVIF01 > JAJVIF01 > JAPKYR01 > CAZSPL01 > CAZSPL01. The sequence continues at coordinate 29,085 of CAZSPL010000005.1, forward strand.
GACCTGCCGTATTCGGCGACAACCAAGAAGCTTATTTCGCTGCTCGAGGAACATGCAGACCTTGAGGTCATCGATTTAAAATTCCCTTCCCGCAGGGAGAAACTGTATTCTTGGGGGGAAGTATCAGGATTCCAGATTGCAATGGCTCTGAAACAAGATGCTTATTTTTCTCATTATTCGGCAATGAGTATTCATGATTTAACTGACCAGGTTCCTAAGACCATCTATCTGAATTCCGAGCAGCCCCCAAAGCTACGCACTGACTCCAATCTGGATCAGGCGCGTATCGACGCAGCATTCGAGAGAAAGCCTCGAAGGACTAATAATATCGCCACACTGAATGACACTCGGATATGCCTGTTGAACGGGATGCATACCGGCAATCTGGGAGTCGAGACTTCTTCGACGCCGGAAGGAAACAGCTACCGAGTAACGAATATTGAGAGAACGCTCATTGACATTGCCGTTCGCCCTTTTTATGCGGGAGGTGTATTTGAGATTCGAGATGCATACCGAAAAGCAGCCGGAAAAGCTAACATAGAGCTACTGGTGGAGATGCTGACGAATTTAAAATACGCTTATCCCTATCACCAGTCTATCGGTTTCTACCTGGAGAAATCGGGAACCTACAGGAATGAGGAGATCAATCTGCTGCAAGGCTTCGGTTTCCAATTCGATTTTTATCTGACCAACCAGATCCAGCACAAAGAGTATTCTGATAAGTGGCGGCTATTCTACCCAAAAGGGTTCTAAAGCCCTGACGCAATTTTCCACAACGAAATCGAAGTAATAATCGAAATCTCTCACTTCGGGGATTAATACCAGCGTATCTCTTACCGACTCGAAGTCCGGTCTGTGAAATTCGCGAAAATTTGGAATCATCCCGATCATATTCAACGGGACACGCTTAACCGCAAATATCCGGCGAAGGATTTCTATGTTGCGCGAATCGGTCAGGTTAACGCGGATATTGCTCATTACCGAGTGGATATCGTAAAAGTCCCTCGCTCTCGCCGACCTGGTAAGGGTGTCTACGATTGATGAATACTCAGGCATCTGTTGGCATATAGCTCTCAGCTTTTCAAAGATAATCATCTCAGGCGAATAAATGTAGATCGTATACCCCTCAACCTCCCTGACCTTTTTATTATCGCAGTATTCAAATTTGCTTATATCTATTCGGAATGCTTTCCTGTGACCTGCTCCGAGCTCAAACGCTTTTTGGCTGGCGATTCCAAGGTTATCTTCGAGTTTATCGAAATCATTTTTAGCTAATACCTTGAACTCGATGCGATAACCTCCCCAAAAATCAAGTTTAGCCGCGGATTTCCGCTTCGGCCTTTCAGTGAACTTGATATCAATTGCTACATAATCGTTTTGTCGAAATGTCGTTTCGATGGCCGTAATAATCTGGGCTTTTACATTCTCTAATTCCTCATTACCGAAATCATCCGCCATGGAAAAATCAAGGTCGATTGAAGAGCGAGCGGCAATCCCATAAATCAAGTCTAATACGCTGCCCCCCTTCAGCACCAGGCGATTCATGAGCATGTCATCTGAGAAAAGCGCATACAACGCCAGCGTTTTAACGAATTGTATCTGTTTGAGATCCATTGGCGATCAACCGCAGCACGCCCCGCCGCCTTCATCGGAGGAACATCCGCACGTCGGCTCCTTGCCCGTAAGCGCGCCCACGATAATCGCCGCCGCGCATCCGACCCCCGCATCCACGGAAATGGCTTCCACGGGACAATTCGACGCGCATGCTCCGCATTCCATGCAGGAATCGCGCTCGACTATCGACGCCTTCCCGTTGTCGAGCGCAAAGACCGCATGCGGGCATACGATGATGCACATCCCGCATCCAATGCATTTCTCGATATCGAGTTTGAGGGTAACCACATTCTTGAGATATTGCATGGCGATTCACATCCTAAAAGAACAGCCCGAAAATCCATCCGGCGGTGCCGATCAATGCTACCACCGCTATCGCCGGTACGGCAACCCGCATCTCGCGCCGTACCCCCGACAGCGATGTGTATGTCGACGCGCCGGTGAAATTCAGCCCGACGAACCCGGCAATCGCGATGAACAGCAGCATCAATGAGAGCCGGTCGTACGGGCTCGCCATGAACAGCAGGTCGGCCCGCGAGTAGAGCCATAGCGAGATGCCGGACAGCAGACCTATCCAGAACCCCTTAAGCGAGAACGGCCGCCCGGGGAGAAATGGAAGCAGCGCCGGGATGGATATCGCCGAGAGCAGGAAGATGCCGATTATCAGGAATGCGACTTTCGTACCGTCGGCCATCGCCCTCGGGATGGAATATCCCGCGGTAGACAGCCCGGAAATGAGAAAGAACGCGACCGCCGCGATGAGCGCATACTTCATCCCGCCGACAATCTCCATCGGGATGAGATTCATCCTGTCGCCTATTGGGAAGGTCATCCTGCGCATCCCGGGCGACGCTTTCATCCCCGCGTCGAGGAAAGCGGGCAGGTCGCGCGCGCGGATTGGCCCGTAGACGACATCGAATCCGGTCGCCCGCTTGACGCGATGCGCTGCTACTCCCGGCGCGCCGAGTTGCGGGAGGATGAGCGTCCGGCTCGTGACGAAATCCTTCAGCCTCGACAGGTTGATGCGCTGCACTATTTCGACGGTGCCGAATGTTCCCTTGCCCGCCGCGCACCAGACATTGATGCCCTTCGTGTCGAGCACGAGGATCCACAAATCCCTTCCCGTAAGCCGCGAGCGCAGGCAGTCGAAGCTCATCTTGTAATTCGCGGAGACGAGAACCGGTGATTCGGGCGATGGGTTCCCCACGGCGTAAAGGCTGGGCTTGACGATGTAGTGCATGCGCCCGATACCCCAGCGCGACTTCCATCGGCCGAGCGTGTCGCTGAATGTCAGGCTCGTGCTTACCCGGGGGACAGCATCAATCTGTGCCGAGCATCCGCACACAGCACCGGCACAGCATTTATTTCCATTCTCGGAACTCATCCCAGCTTGTGAAAAAAGTAACGGAAAAGTCGGGACAGTCCCGACTTTTCAGAAGTAAAACCCATCGGAATCCCCGCCCTCGGACGGGGCGGATGTCTTCGCTTGCGCCGAGGGCGCCGCTTTGGGAGGACTGCCGGCTCCGGGGTTATACCTGATTATACGGCCCATCGGGGGGATGACATCGTAGAACAGGTCCTCGACGTCGATGCTGCCGTCCGGAAGCGTTGTACGCCGCCACGTCCGCACCCTCACGCCGTTAGTGCCCGAGTCATCGACCTTCTCCACCCCGGGGGCGAGCGATTCATCGACGATCCATTTGTCCATGCTCTCGGTGCGATAAATCGTGGTATATGAATTCGTTATCTCGATCTCTTTTTTGTCGGACGGGTCGCCGTAGATGTCGAATGTCAGCCATCCCTTCTTGATATCATATCGCGGCCATATGACGACCGGATGTTCAAACGTGTTGGTGAATTTCAGGTCGACGCGCGAGTTGTAATTCACCGTCGCATCGCGTCCGCGCGGGACATAGAACACCACCCGGCTGTGGGGATGCCGCTCGTCGATGCGCATCCCGGAAAGCAGCGCCGCATTGTAGAGCGTCGTGGAAACCTGGCAGCTTCCGCCGCCGAACCCGTCGATGATGCGGTAGTTCTTGAATTCCGGCGCCGGGAAATAACCTGTGGATTGGTTCCGGGGGCCGCTCGTCTCGTTGAAACGAAGCTGGTCGCCCGGCTTGAGGGTGATGCCCCTGAACATCTCGGCGAGCTTGCCGATATTCTTCGAGCGTCCGCGCTTTGATGCGTTGAATTGCGTGGTGAACGATGCCAGCGGCTCGGTCGGGTCGATGCCGGTCAGGTCTTCCGATTTCACATCCGGTTCAGTCACTTCCACCTTCGCCCATATCGACACCGGTTCGAGAGAACGGATCTTTTGCGGTATCGCTCCGACGGTTCCCTGCGCATCGAACTTTATCCCGCTGACACCCTCGCGCATCGTCTGGTTCTCGAAATCGTATGATGCGCTGACGACGTCACGATCCACCGTCTCTTTCAGCGATGCGACATGTTCCAACAACTTCGCATCGTCGAATTCGAACGGGATCCCCATCTGCAAGCCTCTATTGATTGCATTGTGCCGTTTGATGATGTTCGATATTGAATATCCCGGAGGGAATTGGGCGAAGATATCGTCCGCGACGCGCTCCGGGTCGCTGTCGAACCCGAGGTCGCCGAGTACGGCCTGGTAATGCTCATCGTCCTCGACCCAGATGACCAGTTTCTCGCGCTTCATGTCGTCGATGATATCGGTCAGCCGCTGGATAAGAGCATCGTGGTCAAGTCCCCCGAGATGTACGCCTGCTACATATGTGTTCTCCGGTGTAACCGGGTCACTGAACCCGGCGGTGATGGCTTTATCGAATCCTGTGGCATGCAGAATCGCCGCGCCGATGGCGGCAATCGCGAGTATGGCTAATAGGATTGTGACGACATAACCGCGCATATATGAATCACTCAACCCGGTAAAGGGCTTTAATCAATCTTAATATAATATTATCCGCCGGATTCGCCGGCGGTCAACGGTTTGGGATAAAGATTTGCGTTATCCTGTCTCTTCGTCACCCTTTTCCGTGCCGTCAGGGGTTTCATCGACGGGCTCATCGTCAGGCTCGATGAAATGGAAACCCTCGACTATCTCATCGAAGAAATCAGGCGCTTCCTCGAAGAAATAATCATCCTGGCACAGGACCGAAATGAAAAATCCGTTCGTCCCCTTTGTGAATATCATCGACATGATCAAATAATGCCCTCCGCCGGGGCCGCCATCCTCGAGACGCACGAGCAGCCCGGGCTCGCTATCGATGGGCATCCCGCGCTCGTACGCGACAACCGATCCGATGGTGGGGTCGCGCTCAAGCATGACCTTCCAGTACCCCTTTGGCGTAAGTTCCTCTTCAAGCGGCTCGATCGTAAGCGCCACCTGCAGGGGGTAGTTTTCGAGGCTTATGAAAAGGGTGAAGACATCATCTTCCGTCTGCTCGTTGAACGTAAAGCCTTCCGGGAGGTCGAATCCGAATCCGTAAACATCACTTGTATAAGTGCTCCTGACTTCCTCCTCATCGGGTTTGGGTCTATGGAGGACATACACCTCGTCATCACCGAACGCCGTCGGCGCAAGGAGGGCGAGTAGAAGCAGGATTATCGGGATTCTGAAAAGCATATGGTTCACCACGCACAAGGATAATTAATCCGCGCCCGCGGCGCAATGTCACCGGGCGTACGCGCACAAATTCCACGTATATAGATACCGTTTCGGGGGGAAGTGTTCAAAATGGAATTAAAACAGCAAGTCCCCAAGCACTACCTGCGTCAGCCGTTTGCCGAGGATGTCGGCGGATTTCGCCTTGTCGAGCGCGCCGGGAAGCCGGTGGTATAGCGCGACGAGCGTGCGCGCCGGGTAGTCGCTGATTCGCGATGTTGCTTCTTCATTCGCGTCCCCTCCCGGATTTCCTTCAATGGTGATGCTGTTCCCGCCCGTATCGAATGACGCACCGGTTGCCGATGCGATTTCCCTGGCGAGTATCGACAAGCCTTCCGCTTCGACCGATGCAAGTTTCGCGGTCGCGAATTCGCTCAAGCCGTCGCTGAGGCATGCCATCGCTATCAGCGGGCCGATGTCGCCATAAACGGCGCGCACCGTATCCCCGGATGCTTCAATCCCATGCGGCTCCGATGGATTGGCCACGATATCGGCGGCGACCTCTCCATCTATCTCGCCCATGTTCTCGACCGCGAAATCGATCCCCGCGTGCCCGAAAATCGCAAGTGCCGATGCCCGCGACGGGTTCAACAGCACCCGGTGAAACCGCACCGGTTTCTCGGAAAGCATCGCCGCGGCTATGATGGAGAGCGTCGCGAGCCGGAAGCTCCGCGGCATCTCGCGGCGTATCGCAAGCACCCGCTCGCCCCCTTTAATATAAAGCCTGCCTTCTGAACGCCGCACTTCCCCCCTGTAATGCGATATCGCGCGCTCCATCCCATCGTATCCGCTGAGGTCCGCCGGGTATGAGCCCGTGCCCTGTCCGAGCAGGAACATTATCGCCAGCGCCGACCTTGCCGAATTATGCGGCTTCGCTGGACGCACATCCGCGGGCGCGAGCACGGCGGGCCTTACGCACCACGGCGGCGCGACATCATCGCCGCGTCCGATGATCTCCCCCCCGAGCGATTTCATGGCACTGGCGAAGCATTTCATCGAGTGGAACCGGTTGTCGCTTCGCAATACCCCATAGAGGCCCCACCCGGCGAGGAATCCGGCGAAGATATGCGCGAGGTCTGAATCGAACGCGCAGTCGATGACATCGGGTGGCGGTTCGGGTTTCTCGTAGCCGCGTCCGGAAATATTCACCTCGGATTCGCCGATGCGCTCCATTATGTATCCCATGCTTGCAAGCGTATCGAGCACCGCACGTCCGATAACCGTATCGGGTATTCCCGCGATGCGCGATTCGTCGTCGCTCAGGCATGCCACGAGCGCCGAGCGCGCGAAGACCCCTTCATCGTATGGAAGCTCTATCTCCCTCGGAAACTCAATGCGTTCGCGACTCATTTTTTCCTCCCCGGAATTTCGCCGGATGCATAATTTAGGTTGAAATCGACAGCGGGTCAAGTTACGGTTAAAATAAGCCTGAATAAGGAGGCTGCGATGGAAGAGCTGCTCGAGAAATATGCCGGTAAGATCCTCGATGGGAAGGGACTCGCGAAGAGGCTGAATAAAGAGCTCAAGGCCGATGCCGCGGAATGGGCCGCGAAGGGTGTCGCGCCGAAAGTGGGTACGCTGATGGTCGGCGACGACCCGGCCAGCAGGTCGTATTTGAAGAGCCGCGAGAAGCAGCTTGCCAACATGGGTTTCGTTAGCACCGTAACCGAGCTCGCCGCCGACAGCAATACAGAGCAATGTCTCGAAGCCATGGCGAAGCTGAATTCTGACAGCTCGATTGATGCCATAATGCTGCAGCTTCCACTGCCGGGACAGGTCGATGAAGCGAAGGTCGTCGAAGCCATGAATCCCGAGCGGGATATCGACGGCATCCACCCGCTCAATGTCGGGCGGCTTCACAAGGGAATCCCGGGCCATGTCCCGAACACTCCCGCGGGGGTCATGAGGCTTCTCGAAGAATACAACGTGGAATTCAAGGGAATGGAAGCGGTCGTGGTCGGGCGCTCGAATATCGTCGGCAAGCCGATGGCGGCGCTTCTGCTCGCGCGGCATGCCACCGTGACAACGTGTCATTCGCGTACGCGCGACCTCGCGGCGGTGTGCTGTCGTGCGGACCTGCTTGTCGCCGCGACAGGCATGATCGGCCTGATAGGGCCGGACCACGTGAAGGACGGCGCGATTGTCGTCGATATCGGCATCAATTTCGACAGCGAGGGGAAGATGAAGGGCGATGTCGATTTCGCGGGCGTCATCGAGAAAGTTAAGCTGATATCACCGGTACCGGGCGGTATCGGCCCGATGACAAATGCCACGATACTGAGGAACATTTTTGAATTGGCGAAGAAACGGGGCGGCGCATAGTTGCGTATCAACATCGGAAGCCTGGCCCTGGTTTTTATCGCCGTAACGCTGCTCGGTATATTGATTATCGTAAGTATGAATTTTGAGGAGAGCGGGATTTCCGTAACCGAACCTGCGCGCGATGATGAAATAAACGTATCGGAGTCACCGATAATGACCTCGGTCAAAATAACCACCGTCTTTGATAACTACGCATCGAACGACGCGCTGACCACCGGATGGGGATTCAGTTGTGTCGTAGAGGCCAGAGGTAAAACGATCCTCTTCGATACCGGCGGCGATGGGAATATTCTCCTGTCTAACATGGATAAACTCGACATCGATCCAGGGGAAATCGACATGGTATTCCTCTCGCACAATCACGGTGACCACACCGGCGGACTTGCGGCTTTCCTTGCGCGGAACAGCGATGTGATGGTCTATATCCCGAATTATTTCCCGGATACGATGAGGGAACTGATTACATCGAACGGTGCGAAGTACGTCGATATTCTCGAACCCGCTGAAATAGCGCCCGGAATTCATTCGACCGGCGAGATGAAGGGACGCGTCAACGAACAGGCGATGATCGTCGATACCGGCGAAGGGCTTGTGCTGATAAACGGATGCGCGCACCCGGGTATTGTCGACGTCATCAACCGGACGAAGGAAATTCTCGACGGGAAAATTCTTCTCGTGATGGGCGGGTTTCATCTGAAGGATATGGACGATGCGCGGTTGAGGGCCATAATCGATGCTTTCCGCGATGCCGGCATCAAATCGGTCGCGCCGTCGCATTGTTCCGGGGACAGGTGCCGTGAGTTGTTCAGGAAGGAATACGGTGAATCTTATATCGACAACGGGCTCGGCAATGTGATTGAGCTTTAAGCCGGTGGCCCGGATTTTTCTTCCGCCTGCGAACGCGCGACGTACATCGGCGTAAACGTCAGGGGGTCATCCGGGCCCTCGGAAGCGAGCCCGGCTTCGGCGAGCCGTGCGAGTACGGCTACCGGAAGCTCCGTCCGGTGTATATTCCAGGGGAAAACGGGCGATGATGATTCCCTTTTAAACCCCACCGCTATTACTTGACCGGCGATGCCCCGCGATTCCACAACCTCGATTATCTCATCCACCTTGCCGCATTTCGGTGATATCAGTTCTTTCGGAACCATAAATGTATTTCCATTCCCGCCGCAATCATAGACGCCCCAGTAGAACCGATCCCCGTGGCTTCTGATGAACGCCAGCACGATGCCTTGTCCTTCGCACGCCGCGAGCCACGGCAATGTCCCGACTCCCTTGAACGGGATCTTCTGCAGGTAGCTCAGCGATTTAGCCACCACCGCGCCGATTTTCAGGCCCGTGAAGCTTCCCGGGCCGGCCGCGAGAGCGATGAGGTCGATGCCTTCGAGGTTTGGCTGGACACCGAGTTTCATCAGTTCGACGAAGGTCTGCGATTCAAGATGCCCGCGTTCGACGGCCGTTTCGGCTTTCAGCGCGCCATCCTCAACGAGCGCAATGTATCCTTCATCGAATGCCGTATTAATCGTCAGCGTTTTCATTTCTTATCATCTCGCTCGCCATTCAGCGATTGCCGGCTCGACAATCCGCGTCAGGAGTTCATCTTTTGTATCAAAACGGATTATGCGCTTCGAATCGTCCATCTCATCCATTTCGATCTCCACGGTTATTATCGGCATATCGGGCTCCGACGCCAATTTATCCGCCCACTCGATTGCCTTGACCGATTCCGGGTCATACACCGATTCGAGGAATTCCGCGTCGTCATCGATCTTCTCAACCCTGTATAAATCCCAGTGATCGAATACCACCCGTCCATTGTAACGAAGCATGAGGTTGAATGACGGCGATGTAATTTCCGCCCTCACATCGAGGCCCTTTCCGAGCCCCTTCGCGAAAACCGTCTTCCCGGCTCCGAGCTCCCCTTTCAGTAGAACGACCACGCCGGGCATCAATCTCCGTCCGATTGCTTCGGCAAGCGTGAGGGTATCCCCGCGCGACGTCGAGGCGGCCTCGATCATTTTCAGACCACCTCCCACTTTGCGAAGTGGTCGAAGCCTATCTCGTTATAGACAACTTGCTTCCCGCGCTGGTCGAGGAGACGCATTTCACCGGGATTCCCCTCGATGATACGCCCCACCGGGATCGGCGCGAGGCTTGACCGCGGAAGCGTGCGGATAAGCTTCGCGTATTCCTCATCGGTCAGGCAGATAATGAGCTCGAAATCTTCGCCTCCCCTCAGCGCCCATTTCATCGGATTCCCGCCCACTTCATCCGCCGCCTCGTGGGTTTCGGCGAGGATCGGTATCAGCGGAAGAGTTACTTCGCCCGCGACGCCTGATGCCTGCAGAAGGCGTTTCAAATCGACGAGAAACCCGTCGGAAATGTCTATCATCGCGCCGACTTCGACCTGTTCGAGGTACGGCACGAGGTCGAACCGCGCCCTCGGGCGAAGATGCTCGCGCCGCAATACGAAGAATGTCCGCTTGCGAACCCGCGGCTGGTCTTTGCTCGACAGAAGCTTATATCCGGCATATGACGAGCCGAGGGGACCGGTCAGCAGTATGAGCATGCCTTCCTTTGCCCCGCAACGTGTCACCGCGCGCCCGGGAGCGACTTCGCCCACGATATTCACCGAAAGCAGCATCGCCTGGGATGATGTGATATCACCCCCGACAAGACACGCGCCCGATTCCTTGCACGCTGTGATGAATCCCGCGGTTAGTCCCTCGATAACGTCGACTTGAATATCCCGCAGCCCGAGGGCGACGGTCACCCATCGCGGACGCCCGCGCATAGCGGCGATGTCCGACACGTTGACCATTATCGCCTTGTAGCCTATATCATCGGGGCTTGCATAGGAGAAGTTGAAATCGACCGACTCGACCAGGACATCCACAGTATTTATGAGTTCCATCCCCGGCGTCGGCGATACCACCGCCGCGTCGTCGCCCGGGGGGACTATCACCGAATCATCGAGGGTCGTCCTCACCGCGGATGTGAAGTAGCGGATGAGGTCCGACTCGGTGCTGAGGCTCGCTTTTCGCCTGCCGACAGTCAGGTCATGCAGCATATGTATCTGGTCGTACGTCATGACATTCAATGGAAATTATAACAGGGAATGAATGCGGGGGCTTGCGTCTTTGGGGTATTATTGTATATGCGTGAATTACCTTTCTCGCGATGTGGAGATGAATACTATGATGAAACTCATGAGCTTCATTTTGACTCTGACGGTTCTCACCATACTGACATCAACTTTCCTTCCGGCTGACGCCGTCGCCGCCGCTAATGGCGATGAAAAAATCCATGCCTTGGTCGAGCGTATCAAGGGCGAAGTGGAAAACATCCGGGGGCTGAAATTCACACACGACATCGGCTCGCGCATCGTATCCAACGCCGAGCTGCTCGATTTCATCAAGGGCGAAGTGGATGAACAGGTGCCGGAGGAGAAGGAGAAGGCGATCAATCTCATCTACCATCAACTCGGGCTGATACCCGAAGACAAGGGATTCATAGAAACATTCCAGGCTCTCATGACCGACCAGGCGGGAGGCCTTTATAATCCCGATGATAATGAGCTGTATGTCGTCGTCGAGAATCTTCCCGGGGTGAATGCATCGGGCGAAGCCGATTCCGGGCTGATGTCGATGCTGGGCATAGACCCGATGTTGATGCTCGAAACGGTGCTCGCCCACGAGCTTACCCATGCCCTTGAGGACCAGCATTTCGCGTTCAACGATGCATTCGAGGAAATCCAGAAGGAGTCGTCGTCGGATAAGGAATTCGCGCTGCAGAGCCTCGTCGAAGGCTCCGCGACCCGCCTGATGATGGACCACGCCACCGGCGGCATCCCTCTGAACGAATTCCAGCGCACGCTCAATCGTGTCCTGACCGACCTCGTCACCGAACTCTCGGTGAACGCCCCGACATATTTCAAACGCTCTCTCACAACGCCCTACATCTACGGCGAGAAATTCGTGACATACCTGCTGACCCAAAACGGGGGATGGAATGCGATTAACGCGGCATACAACGACCCCCCGCAATCGATGGAGCAGATAATTCATCCCGAGAAGTACCTGAAGAACCGGGATTACCCGAGCGATGTCGAGCTTACCGATTTCCTGCCGGTGCTCGGCGACGGCTATGAAGAGTTGATGTATGAGACGTTCGGGGAATTCGTGACCGATATCCTTTTCGACACCCGGCTCAAGCGCGAGGATTTCGATGCCGCACCCCAGGGATGGGACGGCGACCGGCTCGTCGGATATGTCGGCCCCGACGGCGAAGTGACCATCATCTGGCATACGGTGTGGGATACCGATGCCGATGCGAGTGAATTCGCTTATACGCTCAACGATTACCTCTTCGCGAGGGAAGGCTGGCTCGAGCCGGTCGATTTGCAGGCGCTGGGGCTTGAGCTGCCGGAGCTTCAAATTGGCCCCGACGGGCGTGAATACTCGATCGTGATTTACTGGAACGAGGTCATCTTCGTCGACAACGCCCCGTCCGGCATGGGAAACGACCTCATGACCGAAGCGTTGAGTTACGACAGCGTGAAGTTCTTATAGAGATATTTCACACTTTCACCCTAAAGGTGTATTCTTAATATTGACTTTCAACTAAATCCATGGTATATATATATTACCATTTCGGAGGCAGTACTTCAGGTTTGCTTGACCGGTTCAGGTGCGGCGAAGTAATAGGATTGCATGCGCCTTAACAACACACAGGGTAGAATAATATGCTGGTATGAAATTTGCATTCAGAACTCCCGAACTCGTAGAGCTGTACACTCAAGGCAAAGGAAGAGCAGATTATCCCGAAGGCGTATCTAAGGCATTTGTTCGCAGGATTGAGCTGATTCGTAGCGCTGCTGATGCGAGAGATCTTAGAAATATTCAAGGCGCGCATTTCGAGAAGCTGAGGTCTAAGCCCGGTGTGTACTCGATGAGACTTGGGAAGCAGTACAGGCTGGAACTAACTTTTAAAGAGGATGAATCTGGTGAGCAGGTAGTGCTTATTGACAAAATCAGCAAGCATTACGAATAGAGAAGAGGCGATATTGGCTAAGGACCATACACAATTGAAGCCTTTCGAACCCATTTCCCCCGGGGATATCCTGCGCGAGGAGTTAGAGGCCCGCGATTGGACCCAGCAGGAGTTTTCCGAGATTATTGACAGGCCGTTGAAAACGGTAAACGAGATAATCCAGGGCAAGAAGGCGATAACTCCCGAGACAGCGAAGCTTTTCGGGGCTGCCCTCGGCACATCAGCTCAGCTTTGGCTGAACCTTGAATCAAATTACAGGCTGCATTCAGCCGATATTCAAAGGAAGGAAGAATCGGCATCAAGACGGGCTTATATATACAGCCTCGTTCCCGTCAGCGAGATGATGAATCGAGGATGGATTTCAAGGACGAAAAGCGCGAGCTCCATGGAGAATGCGATTCGCGAATTCTTCGGAGTAACCGAGCTGTCCGCTCTCAAACCGGCAATCTCCGGACTGCGCGTCGGCAGGGGGCGAAGCGTTGCCAAGGGTTCCATCTATGCCTGGCTGCGAAGGGTTGAAATAGCGGCTTCGGATTCGGATTCACCGCCGTATTCCGCGGCTCGACTGGGGAAGACGATAGAGAGCATCGTAAATTACAGCCGCGATGATGTTGATGGCCCACGCTGGGCGATAGAACATCTTCAGAGCATTGGCGTGCCGATTGTACTGCTGAAGCACCTGAAAAAGACATATATCGACGGCGCCGCGATATTCAGCAGCCCGCAGCCGATTGTAGGTTTGTCATTAAGAATTAAGAGGATCGACAATTTCTGGTTCACCCTTGTACATGAACTTGGGCACATCTTGCTTCATCAAGAAAGGCTTCTAAATCAGGCTATAATCGATTCCGAAAAGGATAACTGGCTCAAATCGTCCAGCGGCGATGAACACGAAGCGAACACCTTTGCGAGGAACGCGTTGATACCTCCAGATAAATATCGCGACTTCATTCGGGCTTGCTCGGGATTTTATTCCGAAGTAAGAATCCGCGATTTTGCGTCCTCTCTTGGTATATCACCCGCGATTGTGGTTGGGCGTCTGCAATGGGAAAAGAAGATCAACTACAGCAGTTTTCGCAAACTCCTCGTCAGCGTCAATTTAGCGCCTTCCGAATAGCGTATCAATAAACCCTCAAATACCTCTCCTGCTCCCACGAAGTAACCTGCGAAGTGTATTCCGTCCACTCCGCGCGTTTTGCGCGGCTCGTAAACTCCGCGACATGCGCGCCGACTATCTTCGCGATAAGCGGGTCTTCCTCGAATGCCTTCACCGCCTCGAACACATTCGCAGGAAGCGTACCGATATTCCGCTGCTTCAGTTCGTAAACCGATAACTCGTAGACATTTTCATCTATCGGCGGCGGCGGCATGGTTTTCTTCTCGACCCCGTCCAGCCCCGCGCCGAGCATGCACGCGAGGGCGAGATACGGGTTGCACGACGGGTCGGGATGCCTCAGCTCTACGCGGGTCGATTTCCCCCTCGATGCCGGGATGCGGATTAGCGGTGAGCGGTTGCGCTCCGACCAGGCTATCCGCACCGGGGCCTCGAATCCCGGCACAAGCCGTTTGTATGAGTTTATCGTCGGGTTGGTGAATATCGACATTCCGCGCGTATGCTCTATCAGCCCGGCGATATAGTAGCGACAGGTGTCCGAAAGCCCCATCGAGCCGCCTTGCTCCTCGAATGCGTTGACGCCGTCTTTGAACAGAGACTGGTTTGTATGCATCCCCGAGCCGTTCTCCCCGAATATCGGCTTGGGCATGAATGTCGCATGCAGACCGTGGTCGAGGGCCACTGTCTTGACGACGATGCGGAATGTCACCACGCGGTCGGCGGTGGTGAGAGCATCGGCGTACTTGAAATCTATCTCATGCTGCGATGGCGCGACTTCGTGATGCGCCGCCTCTATTTCGAATCCCATCTGTTCGAGGGCGCTGACCATGTCGTGGCGCGCTTCCTCTCCCCTGTCCACCGGCAGGAGGTCGAAATAGCCCGCCGCGTCGTGGGTCTGGGTTGTCGGCTGGCCGTTGGCTGCTTTCTCGAAAAGGAAAAACTCCATCTCCGGCCCGGCCATCATCTGGAATCCCTTCTTCGCGGCATATGCTATCTGCTTCTTCAAAATCGTCCGGGCGCATCCCGCGAATTCGCTCCCGTCAGGCTGCTGGATATCACATATGAATCTCGCGGTGACGCCCCGGTACGGGTTCGTGAAACGAGACAGCCTCCGGTCGTTCACCTGGCCGGGGAACAGCCCCGCTTGTATCGCGGGCACATACTCCGGAAGCGTCCACGGCAGCACTTCGAATGTGTCGGGGTCGGGCCTTAGCCGCATGTCGGACTCATTGATGCGCGCGAATCCCTCCACCGACGAACCGTCGAACATGATCCCTTCTTCGAACGCCTTGTCCACCTGCGATACCGGCACCTCGACATTCTTGGTCAGGCCGAGGATGTCCGTAAACTGCAGGCGGATGAACTTGATGGGGTATGCATTGATGGCTTCCCGTATTCGGTCGGGTACGCTGTCTGGCATCTCTCCTCCCGGCAATATGTTTCAAAGCATCTTTATTCCAAACGGGTTCGATGTCAAGATGGATTTGCGGTTTGTGGATAAATTCCGGTTATCACCGGCAGAGGGGATATTTATATCTCCCCGCGCTACGGCATTGTTTTTTCAAATATATCATGTTATTATTTCGCGCCTTTGATTTGAGTAATCTCGTAGGAGGATTTAGCTTAAATGTCTGACAAGAAAGCAGATCTGGCCGGGCCCGGAATAGGCGATTACAGCCTGCTCGAGAAAGTCCTGCCGGATGACTATGTTCCCCTTCTCAACCCGAAGGAGACGCAGGAAGCTATCACCGCGGTGAAGAATTACATCGAGGATGGCCTCTGCAAAGAGCTCAACCTCATCCGCGTCGAGTGCCCGTTGATCGTCGACCGCGAAAGCGGCATGAACGACTACCTCGACCGCGACGGCTCCCGTACGCCGATCGATTTCCACATCTCCAACGACTACGACAAGCATCCGATCGATGCACAGGTCGTGCAGGCCGCCACCAAGTGGAAGCGCTTTGCCCTCAAGGAGTTCCTCATGAAGCCGGGCGAGGGCCTGTATACAGACATGCGCGCGGTTCGCAAGGATTATTTCCTCGACCACGACCACAGTTCCTATGTCGATCAGTGGGACTGGGAGAAGGTCATAACCCCCAATGACCGCAATCTCGATTACCTCAAGGATGTCGTGAACAAGCTCTGGAAAATCATCGTCGGTGCCGGGAAGCATGCCCGCGAGCTTTTCCCTGCGCTCAAGACCGACAAGTATGATGAGATCCCCGACACCCTCAAGTTCCTGCACGCCGAGGAAATCCTCGCGGAATTCCCCGACCTCCCGCGCAAGCAGCGCGAGACGGAAATCATCAAGAAATACCCCGCTATTTTCATCATCGGCATAGGCTGGACCCTCAAGGACGGCTATCCGCACGAGATGAGGGCGGCGGATTACGATGACTGGGTGACACCGACCATCAAGAAGAACGGCGATGAGATGCACGGCCTTAACGGCGACATACTCGTATGGAACCCCGTAACCAAGAGGCGCCACGAACTGTCGTCCATGGGCATCCGCGTCACCAAGGACACCCTCAAGCAGCAGCTCGAGATCACGAATCAGCTCGATTTCCTCAAGCTGCCGTACCACAAGATGATCCTGGATGACCAGATCCCGCTTTCCATCGGCGGCGGTATCGGACAGTCGAGGACATACATGTACCTGCTGCGCAAGGCTCACCTCGGTGAGTGCAGCGTCACAGTATGGCCCCAGATCCTCAAGGATCTGTGCGCGAAGAAGCATATCAACGTGCTTGAGTAATCCGGGAACCCGGTAAAAAATGTCGACCACGCCACCCGCAAGGGTGGTGTTTATTTGCCCTTGAATAGTTCACTTGTGAATTGTTAAATCATCTTAAACATGGTAACTTTAGATATTCGGTGTAGCGGGAGGTCAAGGATGATGTATGGTGCCAAGGTTTCAAGTGTTGCTATCGTGCTGATGGCGGCGCTTTTTCTTTTTGGATGCAGCGGGTCAGCGGGAATGAATCCGGCTCTTCCCGGAAGCCCGGGGAATGAGATAACAGGGGATGAGCAAGTGGGTACGATGCGGGATCTTCCCGTATCTTCGCCGGGACACAAACTCGCCGGGATATTCAACCTCGAATTCGACTTCGCGAACCGGCAGATAAAGGTGGTGGCGATGAGGGAGGCGTCGGCGCATTACGATGCTACCGGCCTGCTTCTACCACCGAACTGCAACGACTGCATATCAATTGTATGGATCGATTCAGATACGGCGGCGAATGTCATTGAATACTATGTTTTCCTGAAAAATCCGGGCCCGGTTACCGTATTTGATGTGAAGGGAATACTTATGTCCAACCAGGAGGGATGGAGGATACTCGACTGCTATGGCTACACTCCATTGTATGATGATGGGCCTCCCGTTTTATATAACCCATATAATGAATTCAGAACGTCGTTGTCCTACAGCTATAAAATTACGCCGGGCGAACAATGCGAGGCAAGATATTACGTCCAATATCCCGACAACCCGGATTTCGGCGGCCTCAAGTACGTAGTCGATGTCAGTTGGCCCGATTACTGCAAGGAGCCTTATGAGTTTACGATTGAAGGCCCGGGTAGTATGGCGGCCCAGCCTGGGGACTACTCGATAAGCGCTGATACCAAAGATCATCAGAAGGATGAGACAAGTGTGGTTATCGACGGCTCCCCGATCGGGGCCGGAGAAATCCAGTTGCAAGCAGGGAGTATCTGGGTAAGCACCAGGCACTGGCATGGTTCTTTTCACTTCCCGGGAGTGGAAGCCGGATATCCACCCGGTAAGTACGAGCTGTTATGCCGTGCTTATTCCAGCACCGCTTTACCGGTGATTCAATTGCTAAATGTCAATATATCCGAATACCCGATGCCGAAGGATGTAACTCCTGGTTACTTGAATATAAGTCCGAATTCAATTTCTCGTTGTGATGATTTGATGATAATCGGGGGTAGCCGTGAAATCGCGCTTTTTAAAATGCTGAGCCCCACATCCCCATCGTTCCTCGGCACGGTCGACTTTTCGGGTGAAGGGCTTCGCAATCTCGGGATGCTCGTGGACGACGATGTCATCATCGTGAGAAACGATAACAACCCGGGAATTCCCTGGAATGATAATTTCGGAATCGTTGACATTTCAAATCCATCCGAGCCCGCGCTTATCGATGTAATAAACCTGCCTGATGGATGGGAAAATTATTTCGGATTTCACCTGCTCGATGGTTTTTTGATTCTGATGCAATATAAATTGGGGAATGATCCTTACGTAATCGACAAAATCAGGATATATGATGTCAGCCCGCCCTCGCAATCCCATATGGAAATGGAAATCGAATATCCAAGTGGCTTTTACCCGACAGCTTCTATTTTGGAAGGAGACAAACTGTACCTGATCGGCAATTCCAGGATGGTCATTTACAGTTGCGAGCCGGCAGTCGGCCTCGTCTTGCTGTCGGATTACGCAATTCCCTCATTGCCAGATAGGATCAGCTATGCTCTCGCTAAGGGATATATGTACATCGGCGGGTTTGACGGGGTTCATACTTTCGATGTCGAACCGGGTGAACAGGCTCATTATGTGGGGCATTTTTATGATGGGGTGGAGGCTGAGAATTTACTTGCCCTCGGGGATTACCTTTACATTTCATTTTACAATTACGAACCACACATAGAATACATGGGCCCAGTTAACATCGCGAATCCGGAGTTGCCGGAAGTGCTTGCGCCGGTTGAGGGGCATCTGGTCGAAGATGTCTGGGCTGTCGAGGGAAATAGAATTTATGCCTACCTCTACGATAAAGCAGTAACCTCGATGCAAACCGGAGTGCAGGTAATGGATTTAACCAATCCCGAACTACCCGTCTTTAATGTTTGGCATTGCGGGTACAGCAGCCTCCGGAAAGAAGGCGTGTTGATAGACGGAAATTTATATGTCCTGGCGTACGATCTGGGCGTTCTTTCTCTTGACGTTTCCAATCCTTCATCGATGAACGTCTCGAATACATTCTTTACAATTTGTGCGCCGCGGGCGGTTGAGGTAGTCGGCTCGACGGGATATATCCTCGACGCCGATGGATGGCTCAAAGTTGTGGATATATCATCACCGGCGCGATGCAGGGTTGTGGATATCTTGCCAAAACCGCCTTGCGAATCGCCGGGTTGCGAAGGCAACGCGGACCTCGATCTCTGGAATGACTATTTGGTAGCGTTGAATTTTAGCTACACTAACGACGATTTAAGGCTGTATGACATATCCGACCCCTTCCACCCGCAGCTCGTTGCGTCACAAGAGGGCTTAGGCAGCGGCCACCTGGACATGGACGGGGACCTCGGTATAAGAACCTATCCCGAAATACAGCCGTTCGTCATCAACTCGCCGCAGGATATTCAGATTTATGATAAAATCCAGAAGGAATATTATGAGGCCGCGATTCATGATAGCCTGGTTTATGCCGTAACCAACTATACATTCAATCCTCCGCCGATGCCGATAATACCGGAGCTGCATGTGCTCGATCCACTCGCCGCGCCCGGGGAACAGAAACTGAAGGGCATAAGCCTTCCCGGGTACCTTTATTCGATCGCCATATCGGGCAAATACGCTTATATCAGTGATGACTTAACGGGAATCGATATTGTGAAAATCGAGCCGTGGAATGAGATGGAGTTTATCGATTCCTGCGCCACGGCGGCAACCCCGGGAAGGTTGATAAGAAAGGGACCGCTGATCATTTCACTATATGGCGAGAACACTTCCGGCGGTTGGGAGCTGTTCTACCGCGATCTAACTGGACGACTCCATTCGGTATTTTATACCGATTCATCGATCACATTGCCATGCGATGCCTGCATCGATAATGGCAGCATCTACATCTGCGACCCATATACCGGCCTGCACATTTACCAGGCCTGGTGATGTAACTACGGATACATCACTATCTCGTCGAAGAAGATGTAGATGGAATCTCTTTCGATGTCGTTGATGCGGTAATCGGCGTACACCGGGGCGAAGCCCCACCGCTTGATAATAACCTCGAACTCGAAATCCTGACCCTCGTACCTGTTGACGTCCACCTGGAACGCGTCGTTGAAGTTCGCCCATTCGCCCGGAAATTCATCGTAGATGGGCCAGAACTGCCCCGACGTCTCCGTGTACGATTTGCAGTATCCCCCGGCGGCTTTTAATTCCACCGAGCACCCGGGCACCGCGTAACCGAGCGGGTCGATTACGCGCAGGTACAGGTCGATCGTCGTGTCGTAGACGAACGGCGGATTGTTGTAACCGCCTCCTCCATATCCCCCTCCATACCCGGGCCCGCTGTACATCCCGGCATAATTACCCGGCGGGCATCCGCACAGGGCGAATGGAATCGCCGCGACAAGCATCGCGAGAAGGATCCGCGCAAGCCTTGCGTTCTTCATAGCATACCTCCAGCAACCGGTTGGCTATCTGAATTTATCAGATTGAATTGATGGATGTCACACGCTTGTGTAAAACCGGGGAAAGAAATTTCAGGAAAAAATTACTTCTTCGCCAACTGCTTCTTCGCGTACCGCAATAACCCGCCCGCCTCGACGATGCCCATCACTTCGGGCGGCAGTGCCGGGAATGAATATTCCCCGCTCTTGACCTTCAGCTTGCCCTTCTCTAAGTCGATTTCAATCTGCTCGCCGTCTTCGATGAGTTTCGTCGCGTCTTTCAATTCAATGACCGGCAGCCCTTCGTTGATGGCATTGCGGAAAAACAGCCGCGCGAAGCTCTCCGCCACAACCGCGCCGACCTTGTTCTCGACGAGGCATGTCGCCGCCTGCTCGCGCGATGAGCCGCACCCGAAATTTTTCCCGGCCACGATGACATCGCCGGGCTTCACCCTCTGGACGAATGTCGGGTCGAGGTCTTCCAGCGCGTGCTTGCCCATCTCGGCGCGCTCGGTCACCGTGTAGGTATATTTGCCGGGGAAGATGACATCGGTGTTGATGTCGTTCCCGTATTTGAATACTCTTCCTTTGATAACCATTCCAAGCCTCCTGAAATTCATCCGCTGGATATTATAACCGATTTATACATTGACTACGGGTGGCACGCTCAGACTTGGCTGGCTCATTGTGTTTAGATTCCGGGTGGCACGCTCAGACTTGGCTGGCCTCACTGTACTGAGGCCGGCGTATCTGAGCGTGTCTTTGAAACGATTTCTCAAAGAAGGACACGCTTAGAGTCCGTAAATGCGTGGCCACGCATTTACCAAGTCTAAGCGTGCCACCCGCCGAGGATGGCCGTGCCCACGGATAACAAGCCAATACCGGGTGGTACGGACGGGCGTCTTCCAATTCTCATCACACTACCACAACGTCCGAAGCCTGTCCGTGGCTTGGCATCGACTGTTCATGCGGTGTCCCCTCCCTGACGGTCGGGGCTCGGGATTTTCATATCTCATAATATCGATGGGTGGCACGCTCAGACTTGGCTGGCTCATTGTGTTTAGATTCCGGGTGGCACGC